>CBFDAZ010000475.1:0-5028 GCA_965602825.1 uncultured bacterium | reverse complement strand
ACAACAGGGCAAACAGGATAACGGCCAGCGACAGCGTTGGGTAGCCAAGATAGAGGATCAGCTTCTGGGCCAGACAGACTTCAATCAGCATGAAGCCCAGCCCGATGCCCGCGAAGTAGAGAGCCTTCTCAGCGACCCAGCCCATACGTCCTACTTGTAAGGACGCACCGGCTCCGTTTTGGAGGCGGCTGCCAGGGATTTGCGGTGATTGAGCCGCCGGTACCTTTTCTCCTTCGCCCGGAGAGGGATTCCTCCTGCCGCCCTCAGGCGAATAGAGGGTGCCGCGGGTCCTCGCTCGGTAGGCCACAGCATCAGCCAGACACGTGGCCGCGATAAGACACACAAGCGCAGCCACTCCCCATCCCATGAAGCGGGAGTACCCCGAGGGCAGGCCGGCCACCAGGTCGGCGAAAAACGGGCGGTCGTCGGTCACCGGCAGCACCGTCGACTGCATCTGGCCGACCCGCGGGCCGCTGGTACGGCGATCGAACTCCGCGTTGTCAGCACCGCGCTGGGACAGGAGCGAGAATGGATGGGGCTCGTAGACATGCGGCGAGTACCCCGGCCACAAGTCCATGGCAAGGGCCGTCTCGGAGATCTCCCCGCTCTCGGTCGCCGAGAAGGGCCGGTTCCTGACGATCAGCATGTGCCGGTACGGTCCGAAGCGGTAGGAGTCCGGCTGGACATCGATCACGAGCAAGCTGCGCAATGCTTCCTGCCGTGGGACGCCCTCCTGCTCGAGAGCCTCCAGGGCGGTCAGGAACGAGCGCATCAGCAGTGTGCTCTCGGCACACACGAAAGCCACTTGGCCGCCCGGGGCCAGGCGGCGCAGGCAGTCGCGGAAGGCCTCGACTGTGTGGAGGTAGCTCTCCACGAGCGCCAGGCTTCCGGTGCCGGCGGTGGTGGCCGAGTAGGAGAGGGCCATGTAAATCAGGTCGTAGCGCTGCTCAGTCCGCCGGAGGAAGCTACGACCCTCGTCCACGGCGATGTTGACATTGCGGTACTCATACAGGTGGCCGTTGAGGTCGGCGAAACGCCGCATGATCTTGGGGATCGATGGGTTAAGCTCGATTCCATCGATCCGTTCGGCGCCAACGGCAAAGGCGAGCAGGATATCGAGGCCGCCACCGGGCCCGATCAGGAGCACCTTCTCCGGCCTCGCCGCGCGGAAGGGGAGGAAACCGATGAACGACTCGATCTCCGGCAGGAGGGTCTCAAGGTCCCCATTGAAGGGACGCATGTTCGTTGGGACGTCGCCGTCGGTGTAGATGTAGAGATCGCTCCACGGACGGGGTTCACCGGGTGGATGGTACTGAACCACGTCGGTGCGCGCGAAGGCATTCCAGTCGGTATAGATGATGCGCGCCCCCTGGCTCGGGTCACCCAGCTCCTGGTAGAGCGTCTTGACCGTCCGCTCGGAAGTGACGGGCACCGCCGGCAGGTCAATGGCTCCGGTGGCAAGGTTAAACGAGAGGAGCGCAGCAGGGGCGATGGCCGCCAGGCAGGCGACGCCTTGCTGGATCCGGCTGCCGGCGCGCCATGCGAGCCCGACTGCGGCCAGTCCGGCAAGGGCTCCGGCTGCCATGGGGGTCCCCGTGCCACCCAGGAACTGGAGGGCTACGACCACGGCGACGCTCCCCGTCGCGGCACCCACGAGATCGGCACCGTAGAGGCGTCCCCCATGCCTGGCGAAGCTTCTCAACACGCATGACAGGAAGGCTCCCGCCACCAGGAAGGCCGGCATTGATGCGGCCGCCACCAGCCATAGGCTGGTCAGATGCTGCGACAGGGGTGAGCGGAAGAGAGCGATCACGGACAGGGCCGGCAGGGGAGCCAGCAGAGCTGCCGTCCAGGTAAGCCACTCCCAGGTCTGTGCCGGCTTGCGACGCAGGAACAGGTAGTCGAAGAGGCCGCCGGCGCCCAGGCCGAACGTGGCGATCGACACGACCAGGAAGACGTAATGGTAGCGCAGCAGGACGCTGAAACAGCGTGTAAGGGCAACCTCGAACGATATGACGGTGACCGAGACGAGGAACACCGCGACGACGAGGATCGAGGGCACGCGATCACCGGACGGCTCAGTCGGCATGAGACCAGTGTCCCCCGTGCTCCCCCGTCGGGGTCTTCATCCGCTGAAGTCCCTGACGTAGCGGCACTTCGGGTATCCGCTGCAGCCGATGAACTTCCCCCGACGGCCAGCGCGGAGCACGAGTGCCTTGCCGCATTCGGGGCAGTCTTCCCCTATTGGTTCGGGCTTGGCACGAGGTCGTCCTTTTGAGGGAGAGCCATCAAGCTTCAGAGTTCCCCGGCACTTGGGGTAGTCCGAACAGCTCAGGAACTGGCCGTATCGTCCCGAGCGCACCACCATTGACTCGCCACACTCAGGGCACTTGGCATCCGGAGGCGGATCGGCAGCCGGGGCGCCGGGCTCAGTCTGGGCGTCAGGGACCGAGAACCGCTCGGCCTCTTCCTCGGTGAGGTTGCGGGTGAATCGGCACTTGGGGAAGCCCGTGCATCCCAGGAAACGCCCGCGCTTGCCGCTCCTTACCACCAGCGGCTTGCCGCACTCTTCGCAGGGGATGTCGGTGTCGATGGCCGGGGGCTTCTTGTCTCCGTCACCATCGACCGGCCGGGTATAGCGGCACTTGGGGTAGCCTGTGCAGCCAATGAACGCGCCCGTGGGCCCTTGCTTCACGGCCAGCGGCTCGCCGCATTCCGGGCACTTCTCGTCGCCCAACTCCGGGGCCTCGGGCTCCGGAATACCGGAGTCAATGTCCCTGGTGTACTCACACTCGGGGTAATTCTCACAGCCGGCGAACCGGCCGGATGCCGAGTACCGCTCGACGAGTGGGCCGCCGCACTCGGGACACTCCTCGCCCAGGGGCTTGGGCGGCGCGTTTTCGGCCTGCTGGACCCACGTGCTCAGCGGACCGTAGAGGCCGCGGACCAACTCAGTCCAATCCTGCTCTCCGCGCTCGACGGTATCCAGGTCCGTCTCGACGCGTGCCGTGAACTGGATGTCCATCACCTGTGCGAAGTGCTCGATCAGGTAGTCGCAGACGACCACGCCGAGCCGCGTGGGGATGAAGGCCCGCTTCTGCATGTAGACGTACTTGCGCTGGCGCAGCGTTTCGATGATCTCCGAGTAGGTGCTGGGCCGGCCAATGCCGTTCTCCTCCAGAGCACGGACC
This sequence comes from uncultured bacterium, assembly GCA_965602825.1. Classification (GTDB taxonomy): domain Bacteria; phylum Armatimonadota; class Zipacnadia; order Zipacnadales; family VGFC01; genus CBFDAZ01. Next base: position 1,837 of record CBFDAZ010000475.1, on the reverse strand, counting down.
AGGCTGGCTTCGGTGAAGCGCGGGGGCGGCTTGGTGAAATGCTGCTCGGGGGCCAGGTCGAGGAGCTTCAGCGGCTCGCCGACATTCAGCTCGGGTAGTTCGGCACCGTTCTTGTCGGGTTCGTCATCGAGCTTCGCTTCCTCGTAGACGGAGCGGAAGCCGGGGAACACGGGCACCGAGCCACTGGCCCGCAGCCCGTACCGGCCGGCCGTGATGTCCACCGTAGTCACGTCGAACACGGCCGGCGCCATCTGGCTGGCGACGAACCTGCGCCAGATGAGTTCGTAGAGCCTGAGTTGGTCGTCGCTGAGGTACTGCTTCACCGCATCGGGCTCGCGCGCCGCGTCTGTGGGTCGGACCGCTTCGTGGGCGTCCTGGATGCGCTTCTTCTTGCTGGCCTTGGCCTTGCCCTTGCCCACGTAGTCGGCGCCGAACTTGCCTTTGATGTAAGCGACCGCTTCGTTGCGGGCACTATCGGCGATGCGCGTTGAGTCGGTCCGCATGTAGGTGATGAGGCCGGTCATCCCTTCGGGGAGATCAATGCCCTCGTACAGCTGCTGGGCGACGGCCATGGTCTTGCGCGCGGAGAACCGCAGGCGGCGGGCGGCTTGCTGCTGCAGTGTGCTGGTGATGAACGGAGGAGCGGGATTGCGTCGGCGGGTCTGCTTCTGGATGTCACCGATGGCGTAGGCGGCTTGCCGCAACTCTCCAGCGGCCTGGTCAGCCTCAGCCTGGTTGTGGAGCTTGAGCTTCTCGCCGTCGCAGGTCTGGAGTTCGGCTACGAACTCAGCCTCGCGGTCCAACGGCGTTAGCTTCGCCTCGATCGTCCAGTACTCTTCGGCCTCGAAGGCCGCGATCTCCCGCTCACGATCGACGATCATCCGGAGCGCGACCGACTGCACGCGCCCAGCGCTCAGGGCCTGCGCCCCGGTTCGTATGCGCTTCCAGAGGACCGGGCTGATCAGGTAGCCGACCAACCGATCCAGGACGCGACGAGCCTGCTGCGCATCGACGCGGTACATGTCAATCTCGTCCGCGTTCTCCAGGGCCTCCCGGACCGCCGTTTCGGTGATCTCGTTGAACCGAATGCGGCGCACGTTCCGCAGTTTGAGCGCCTGGACGAGGTGCCAGCCGATGGCCTCGCCTTCGCGATCCGGGTCGGAGGCGAGGTAGACGGTGTCCACATCCTTGAGGGCCTTCCTCAGGTTGCTCAGGACCTTGCGCGCACTGGGAATGACCTCGTAGTGGGGCTGGAAGTCCTTGTCGATGTCAACGCCGAGGTTCTTCTTCGGAAGGTCCCTCACATGACCCATCGAGGCGAGGCATTTGTAGTCAGACCCGAGGAAGCGCTCGAGCGTACGGGTCTTGGCGGGCGACTCAACTATGACGGCATTCTTGGCCATCGAACAGGCTCCGCTAGTGCAGCCGGCATCGGCGAGAGGGTGGGGTTTGAGTACTACAGGCCATGGACGGCGGGCGATTGTAACACCAATCTGAAGCAAGTGCAAGTTGGCCGTTCAGCGGCAGCCGTGCACCACAACCGCCACCCCGTTCGCCACCTAACCTGTCCTTTTACCCCGGAACGGGTTCCGTCAAACACGCCGACCCGGCAGGCGGTCCGCGAGCCCGGGAGCCCCGCCGGGGGAGATGCCGGGTCCGGAGAGTCGCGTTCCGTTGTCGTGTGAGGCAGTCGTTTATGCCGCGTTGCGGCACCCGGAAACGATGAAGATGGCGACGGACCGTGGCGGGCCAGGGCGCTGCTGCGTAAGGCCACCTCCACGGGGGGACAGTCCCCTTTTCCGCCTGAACGACGGCGGAGAAAGGGGACAGTCCCGCA
>CBFDAZ010000474.1:0-5034 GCA_965602825.1 uncultured bacterium | reverse complement strand
CTAAGCCCCCGGAGGGGGCGGCAGACGGTAGCCCATGGCGAGAGCCATGGGGAAGGAAGGCCGTAGAGGAGGTTGAGCCCTGGAAGGGCGGCAGTCCGTTCCTGTTTGTCCCCTGGGCTCACGCCCAGGGAGCCTCCTGTCGCCCCGTTGGGGCTGCCACCAAGAGGGCCGCCCCTTCCCACGGCTTGCGCCGTGGGCTATCGTCTATCGCCCCTGTCGGGGCTAGTACGGCAACGACCCACAGTCCACCTGCCAGACGCTCAGCGCGCACGGCCCCGGTCCGCACACGAAGTGCCTCCCCCGAGTCCCTCGTGCGTAGCGCCTATGTTGACGCCTATGGTGCCAGTCCCCGTTTTCCCCACACGCTCCACGACGGGCTGCATGTCCCAACCTGTGCGAGAGTCACTCGCACCCAAAGAACCGCTCACACGCTCCCCAGAAGAACGTCTCGATCTGCTCCTTCGAGACGCCGATCACGTCGCGCAGCAGGGCCAGGTCCTTGTGGCTGTGGATGCGTGCCTGCTCCGCGAGGCCGCCGGGCCAGCTATCTGTCCCGAACATCAGGCGCTCGATGCCACAGAAGGGGACCGCCTTCCGCAGCGCCTCCTCCCGCCAGGCGTCGGGCGTGCCCCGGCAGGTGTCGATCCACATCTGGCACTCGTCCGGCGTGCCCCGAACGGCCGCCCGGAACCGCCCGAAGACCGCAATGCACTCATCGACCCACGGCCAACCGATGTGGGCCAGCGAGAACCGAAGGCCCGGGAAGTTCACGAGCGCCTCGTATAGCACCGGCCGACAGAAGCGAGAGCTGTCGCCGAAACCGTAGAGTATCCCCGAGTGGAACTGGATCGGTTTCCCGAGTTCCTGCATCTTCTCGTAGATCGGGAACAGCATCTCGTCCGTGGGCGACCAGTGGTCGGGGATCATCTTGATTCCCCGCAAGCCACGGTCGGCGATGCCGTACTCGATCTCCTCGACCATGCCCTCGGCGCGGGGGTTGGCGAAGAGGAGACCGAAGATCCGGTCCGGATCGGACGCCTGGATGTCCGCGATCCGGTCGATAGTCGCCCGGACCTCATGGCGCGGGACGGCGGCGTTCGGGTCGTCTCTTCTACCGGGGTAACGCCCGAACAGGTTGATGCGCTCGACCCCCGCCTCATCCATGGCGCGCAAGACGTCTTCGCCTTGCTCGTCCCCCCGACAATGCACGTGGCAATCCCAGATTCGCATTCCTTCTCACCTCGCAGAACGAGTCGGCGCGTAAGATTGGAGTTCTGCCGGCTGACCTCCTGCCTCGCCCTCACCTTCCGCGCTGACCGGGCGCGCCCTTCGCCGGGGGGCTAGATTCGACTCAGTAGGTGGGTCTGACGGCTCGGGCCAGAGAAAGGGCGACTGAGAGACGGGCGCGGCAGGCCAAGCGGACGACCACCACCCCGGGGCCACCCCAAGCCCGTCCAGCAGGCAAGGATGCCCTGCGCTCCCAGGAACGGCCCACCTACTCAGCTAGGGCGCGCCCTTCGCCGGGTTCCGGGTATGCGTTGTCATCGGCCTCTGCTATACTGTCGCCGCGCACAAGATAACGACAGATGACCTCCGGCCCCCTTGCCATGACAGCTTACCGAACCCTCCTTCGCCCACTGCTCTTCCGCCTTGACGCGGAGCGAATCCACGACCGGGCGATCCGGGCCGGCGAATTGACCGGCCGGCGCAGGGCGGCGTGCAGGTTGCTGTCGGCGCGGTACGGCTTCTCGGATCCGCGGGTCAGGGCGGATGTCTGCGGCATTGAATTCCCGAACCCGATCGGCCTGGCGGCCGGCTTCGACAAGAACGGTCGGGCGATAGAGGCCCTGGCTTCGCTCGGGTTCGGGCATGTCGAGATCGGCTCGGTGTCGGCCGATCCATCGGAGGGTAATCCGACACCAAGGCTGTGGCGCCTTCCCCGGGACCTGGCCATCATCGTCAACTACGGTTTGCCCAACGACGGCGCGGAGGCCATCGCGGTCCGCCTGGCCGGTAAGCGCCCGTCGGTTCCGCTCGGTATCAACATCGTCAAGACAAACCGTGGCACCGACGCGCCGCCGGAATCCCCGGATGCCATCATTGACGATTACGTGCGCTCGATCCGCGCCCTGAAGGGCTGCGCCGACTACCTCAACCTGAACCTGAGCTGCCCGAACACCGAGACCGGCCGCAACTTCTTCGCTGACCCCCCGCACCTCCGCCTGTTGCTGGACGCGCTGGCTGATCTGGAGATCGGGTGCCCCCTGTTCCTGAAGGTCTCGCCGCTCGGCGGCGTGAGCGCCATCGAGGAGCTACTGGCCACGGTGGGGGAGTCAAACTTCGTCTCCGGCTTCGTCTTCAACCTCCCACCAGGCAAGCCCGATACGCTCGTGACTCCGGCGAACGTTCTCGAGGACAAGCCCGGTGCCGTGTCCGGTAAGCCGGTGGAGGATCTCATCAACGACTGCATCCGCGAGCTGTCCCGCCGCATGGATCGCGGTCGGTACCGGATCATCGGAGCGGGCGGCGTGTTCTCCGCGGAAGATGCGTACGAGAAGATCAGGCTGGGCGCCTCGCTCGTGCAACTGATGACAGCCCTCGTCTACGAAGGACCGGGGATCGTGAAGACCATCAACCGCGGCCTGGCGCGGCTTCTGGAGCGAGACGGGTTCGCCACCGTCGGCGAAGCCGTAGGCTCTGCGCACAACTGACCGAACCGTGGGCTCCGGTAGCTGGGCCCGCCGAGGGAAGGGTACGTGTTTGGCGTGGTCTGTGTCTGCGTCGAAGCTGTCGATGGGTCGCACCATTGAGCCGTGAGTCGGTCCAAGCCCCCGCAGGGGGCGACAGATGGTAGCCCGTGGCGCGAGCCACGGGGAGGCAGGGCCGTAAAGGACGTTGAGCCCTGGAAGGGCGACAGTCCGTTGCTGCTTGTGCCCTGGGCTTACGCCCCAGGCTCCCTTCTGTCGCCCCGTTGGGGCTACCACCAACAGGGCCACCTGTTCCCACGGCTGGCGCCGTGGGCTATCTTCTGTCGCCCCTGTCGGGGCTCATACGGCAACGGCGCGCTTGCACGCCTGTAAGTCGCTAGGCGCGTACAGACAAGGAGAACGCGATGGCGCCGAAGCCCGACTACTCAACCGCCCGCGACGAAGCCGGGTTCACGTATGTTGCTAGCAGCTCCCAGGGGGCGCTTCGCGAGATAACCGGGACCCCGATTCGTGAGTTCAACCTCAATCCCGATGCGTGCATCGACGCCTACCGGCGCGGCCGACCCATGATCCGCGAGGTGTTCGGCGATGAAGTCGGCCTGCCGGGCCTGATCACGCCCGCCATCAGCTACGGTCATGTCAACTGCCTCGGGTCGGAGCTGCTCTTCCCCGAGGGTGGTGAGGTGGCCCAAACGCATATCTACGGGTCGCTGGAAGAGGGCATCGAGGCGTTGCGAGAGCCGGTCGACTTCGCGAGCGCCGGGATGGCCCCGTTCTATCTCGACTTCCGCGCCCGGATGCAGGAAGCGTTCCCGGGAGAGACAATCGGGTTCTCCTTCGGCCTCGAAGGGCCGATTACGACCGCTTACGAGGTGCGGGGCGACGGGTTCTTCACTGACATCCTCGACGATCTGTCCCTCGCTTGCGAGTTCATGCAGGCCCTCATTGATAGCATCCTCGGGTTCCATCGGTTCCTGTGCTCCGTTGGCGATCGGCCCGTCATCAACCCGCACGGTGCCGGAATGTGTGACGACCTCTCCAGCTTCATTCCCCCGCGGGTATTCCGCGACATCGTGCTCCCCTACTGGGATCAGTACTACTCGGGCATGACGACCGGTCGTCGGAACGCGCACGTCGAGGACCTCCGGGCCGAGCAGTTGCCGTTCCTGGAGGAGATCGGGCTGAGCTGGTATGACCCCTCGATCTCGCCGAAGCTCAACCCGCAGATTATCGCGGCGAATTGCCGCGTCCCCTTCGCCTGGCGTCTGGGGAGCTTCCACTATCGGGAGATGAGCTGCGAGGACGTCGAGGATTTCGTATTCCAGGCCGCGGCCGATGGCGCGAGCGCGGTGACTACCAACGTCGCCGAGACCATGTGCAACGAGCAAGGCGTTGCGAAGGTCCACGCTTTCATCCGCGCCGGTAGAGAGGCCAAGCGACTGGTCAATGAGGGCTGCAGCCGGGAGGAGATCGGCGACCGAGTATCGCCGGCGGGCAGAGAGACGCTGTGGGATGGCTGGTGCGGCTACGCCAGCGCCCTGAGCACCCGCGGAGGCCCGTCTCCAACGGGATGAAGGCCGTCGTAGGTCGGAGCTCCAGCTCCGACACCTGTCGTTGTAGGTCGGGCCTCCAGGCGCGACAATCGTCTACTGCCGCGCAACCGCGAACGCCACCAGCTCCCGATCGCTCGCCGCGCAGATCTCCCTGGCACCATCGCCGTCGACATCGGCGGCCATCACCTGCGCAACGGGACCGGTCAGTGCCGCCACCGGAACTACCTTGCCTGATCCATCAATCACGCGAAGTGCCCCGTCCGCGCAGCCCACAGCGACAACACTTCCCGCCTCGGCAAGCGCCAGCGGCGTCGCCGGCAGATGCACTCGCCACGCGGCCAACCCATCCGCCTTGAAGGCAGCGAGGTTGAGATCGAGATTATCGGCCGCAACAACGAGCAGGTTATCCTGGTCAGTCTTCAGCACGGCAAGGTCATTGACGAAACCACCCACATTGGCGTCGAAGATCGTCTCACCGCTGCCGTTGCGGACGTAGACACCGAAGCTCTGGCCGCCGAAGATCGCCTCGGGAATCCCGTCATCCGTGACGTCTGCGGCCAGCGCTGCTGTCGTGATGGGAATGGGGCCGCCGACTGCAAACAACCGCTTTCCCTCGCTGCTGAGTACATCCCAGCCGTAGTATTCCTCGCCGCAGAGGATCTCCAGCTTGCCGTCGCCGTTGATGTCGCCGAGGGCCCCGTCCAGGCCGGAGTGCTGGATCTCGTGGCTCCAGACCTCGTTGCCCTCGTGATCGAGGCAGTAGTAGTGCCAGT
>CBFDAZ010000473.1:0-5035 GCA_965602825.1 uncultured bacterium | reverse complement strand
TGTAGCCGCCGTACGCCACCTCCCGCTCCCCCCGCACAACCTCAACTCCCAACTGGCACGGTTCCGGGCCATCGTTCGTGATCCTCCAGACGTTCTGTTCGCCGTCCAGCACGTCCACGGTGCGCGGCTCCTCGTACGCCGCCCGGTACAGCTTCCAGCCGCCCTCGCCGTCCTCGAACAGCCTGAAGTCCTTGCCGGGCTCCTGCAGCTTCGCCTTGACCGCGTCGGGGAAATAGTCGGCCCGCCGGCACTGCTCGTAGCGATTGAGCATCTCAAAGGTCGGCCGAGCAAGTGGCAGGGCCTCGAGCGAGCCGCGCGAGGCCTCAACGGAGATGGAGGCGTTGATGCCGAGCGCCTTGGCGCGCACGTACTCGATCTGGTCGGGGCGGACGTTGCGGAACATGTAGTACCAACCGATGTCGGACCGGGTGAAGTTGGCCGCCTGACCCAGGATGCCCGGCCAGCGCCCGTCAAGGTAGCCCTTGATATCCCCGTGCCCGTCAGCCGAGGCGCTGCGGGGGACGATGTGCCACAGGATGTCAGAGCCGGTGCCGTTGCTCGTCTGGTAGAGCACCTCCTTGTCGAGCTTCTCGTAGTAGCCCAGGTGCAGCTTGTTGAGGTAGTACCACCGGTCGAAGTACACGTCCTGGATGCCATCGCTGGCGTCGAAGTAGACCATGTCGAAGTTGCACTCGTTGAAGGCGTCGGCGAAGTTCTGCGTGAGCTCATCGGCCAGCGTGCTGTCAGGATCGACCACGAAGAAGCCCCACATGGTGAGCAGGTGCTTGACTTCATCGCCCGCCGGATGCGGGCTGGCGACCGTGCCGAGGGCCCCCCGTTGACAGCCGACGAAGCGGAACGGCGGGCCGACCTCGACGTCCGTATAGCGGATGATCTCCTCGCCCACCCGTAGGAAGTGGCCCGGGAAGGCCTGGGTGCGGACGGTCTTGGGCGGCGTCAGCTCGGGCTGCTCGGCAAGCGTCAGCGTCGCCACCTTCTCGTCAACAGCTTCCGCCAGCGGCGGGCAGGGGACGGCGGCGAGCCGGTCATCCGGCTTGGGCGTGACGTAGGGGTCATTGGGCGAGATCGAGGGCCCGAAGACGTGCACGCCGGCGTGCAGGCCCGCGGCGTGGATCTCCCTGACGGCTCGTTTTACGCTCTCGATCCCGTCCGGGAAGTTGGCGGTGCTGATGTCGAAATGGCCGTGGTTCGCGAGCCAGTCGTTCTTGAGCATGATGAGGGTGCCGAAACCGCCGAGCTGGGCGTACTCGATCAGAGTGTCAATGTCCGCTTCCTTGACACCGGTGGCGAAGAGGTACGACTCGTACGCGCGGTCGGCGAACCGGGCCCACTGTCCGTCCAGCGTCGGGCAGGGCAGGCCAGTGGCGCGCTCGGCCTCCATGATGGCCTCGTTGAACTGGTCGCGCGGCGCGCCGACCAAGGCGAAGCCTGCGCCGACCATTCCGTGGGACCGATAGCACGCAGAACGGAGGCTGCGCACGTTGGCGCCACGAGAGGCGGACAGATTCCGAACGTTCACGGTCGTGCCAAACATGCAGGCTCCGAACTCGTCGTCGTACGTGGCGTTGAACGCGCCGGCGACGGTCTCCAGATGCCGGATCGGGAACTCGAGCGTCAGGGACTCAACATCATCGGGCACGACCGACAGGACCTCGATCAGGAAGTGCTGGTCGCGCGGTGTGACGCGCAGGGACGCCCTGACATCGGGGTCGAGGAACTGGGCGTTGAGCGTGTCGCCATCGCGGCTAATCCGATGGACGGGCACGGCCACGCCCCGGCGGGAAGCGATCAACAGGGGGAAGGGGGCATCCGGGGTGCCGTAATCCTCGCCTGAGCTCTTGCAGCGGAACTCCTTGAGCACGCCACTTCCCGAGAGACTGAGCCTAAGGAGGGGATTCTCAAAGGTGATGTCCGGGCCGGCATCGGGGGCCTGGCGATCCTCCAGCCGCTCAAGCCGGACGTCGTCCAGCTCCGCGGAGCGTCCGCCGCTCACATACAGAGCCAGGGCGGACCGCAGGTAGCCCTCGCCGCCAGGCTGGTAGTAGCCCAACAGCCGCCGCCACTCGTTGCCTTCGGAGCTTCCGCTGAGGACTGCCTGCCCGCCGATGGGCGCGTCGCGGAAGTACTCGTAGAAGTGAACGACGACCGGGCCGCCGCGCACCCAGACCGAGACCTCATACCACTTGCCGGCCTCCAGGCCCTCGCACATCTGGTACAGGTGCGCGCTGCCCTGCTCCGGCGCTGTGAGGCGCACGAAACGCGCTCCGGAGTGCGGGCCTTCAGTTCCGACGGCGAGCTGCCCGGGGTAGGCCGTGTTGAGTGACCAGTGCTGGGGCACCTCGGCCGGCTCACCCAGCTTCCAGCCCGAAACAAGGCCGTCGGCACCGGGCGTAGCCATACGTATCGCCTCGAAGCTGCCGTTCCGCAGCACGCTCTCCTGCTGGGAAGAGGCAGGTTGGGCGGTTAGGGTGGCAACCAGCGCCAGTACGGAGAAGTGGACGGCGGCCGCCAATCTCCGCTGCCGGTTCTCCATTTCAGCCTCCCTTGGTAAACCATTGCTCGCAGCGGGGTTCTCTGCGGAGGACACGCACTTCCGCGTGTACCGCCTGCACTCGGCCGACGCTCTCGATCTCAGCCAACGTAAGGACACGGCGAAAGGTCCTTCGTCCTTGGTGAGAGATTGTCCTGGTGCAAGCACGGGGTCGTATAAGAGGCCAGGCTTGATCCCCTTGTAACAGCGATGGCTTGCACTTTTGGGGCGGTTACTGTCCACATCCTCCAAGGAGAGGCCAATGCCCGTCTGAGGTCGGAGGAGCCGGGGCAAGTACGAAACGATGTGAGGCTGGCCGCGGATGTATGCGAGCAGCACCTGGGCCATCAGTTTCCGTAGTTTGAGCTGGTGCCGAGGAACATGGGCGCGGCAGACGAAATGAGACAGGTGGGCAAGTGAGGGGCAGTCGGACACGACATCAGAGAGGCCCACCTGTCTGAGAACTCCAGGCGGTAGTTGGCCATGCCGCAGGCGCGGGAGCCGGACCCGATGAAGATATGACGGCGTCGGAGCTGCCCCGACATCCGCCCCGCGAGGGCGGGACGGAGTCGGGGTCCCGGACGGCGGGAGCGCTCCGACCTGCTGAACGGCGGATCTTCGAGGCAGTGGGACGAACGGGAGGTGTGTGATGAAGGGGCGATGGGTCTGGTTGGTGATCGTCATTCAGCTGCTCGTAAGTGGTTCGGTGGAGGGCCTGGCCCAGGACCCATATGTGGAGCAACTCATCGATGAGTTGGATGTCGGGAACGTCGGGTCTCTGACCCTCGCGATCGGCTTCTCTGCGGACATGCTGGCGGAGGCGCAGCCGGCGGTGGGGGAGATCAAGGCCGACATCGCCGCGGTCCGGAAGCGGGTGGATGCCGGCGAAGCAACCGCCAAGGACTGGTTCGATCTGACCGGCCCGTACGCCAAGCTGGGTGAACGAGAGCAGTCCCTGGCCGCCCGGAAGACGGCCCTCATGCTCTACGAGCAGGAGCTTGCGGACAAGCCTGATGATCCGGGGATCCTGGTGCCGTTCAGTCGCTTGCTCATCAACTCGGGCGAACTCGAGCGTGCCGAACAGCTTGCAGCCCGCGCTCTGGAGATTGACCCCGAGAACCTGGACGCTTACAGGGCACTGATCGACAGCCTCACACGCCGGGCAGTGCCCGCCATCCAGTGGGTGCAGAGGATGAGCGAGCAGCTTCCTGAGGGAGCGGACATCGAGGGGATCACGCTAGAACACCTCGCGGACCCCAACGGCGAGGCGTCCACGCGTCTGGCTGCGACCCTCCGGAAGTTCGCACCGCTGGTCCACGAGGCCTTCCGCGAGATGCAGAAGGCACCCAGTGAGGAGGAGCGGGCCCGCCGCCAGGCGGCGCTCGATGAAGCACGCGCTGTGCTCGAGCAGGCAAGGCCGGTATGCCTTAAGCGCCTGAAAGAGGAGCCCACGCCGGTTGTCTTCAGGCAGTATGCGGGCATCGAGAGTTCGATCGCCACCGCAACCGTGTGGTCCCAGTACGAGCGACTTGGATCGCCCGAAGGAGCGGCGGACCCTTCCGGGCTCATGGAGGTTGTGCAACCTCTGCTCGAGGTTCTCTCGATGGAAGAGGTACGGAGAGCCGGCCAGCGCCTCTGTGAAGCTCACCCGGACGATCTGGGCATCCGTGCCGTGGTCGGCAGTCTACAGGCGATGACCACTCTCGCCGACGTAATGATGCCACTTGTCGAGGAACAGGCGGCGCCGGAGCAGGTCCCCGACGAGGCGCACCGGGCCATCGAGAACCTCACGGCTGCACTCGAGCTGCCACTGGAGAGGCGGAAACCGGTCCTGGGGGCACTGGTGGCCATGTGCTTCATAACCGGCGACCGCGCCGCTGTCCTCAGGATCGTTGATGCCGCCGCCGAACGCGGCGAGTGGGACCCGGCCGCCGGGTCGGCCGCGCTGTTGGCCGCACTTGGTCTGACGCTGGAAGGTCTGGTGGAACTCGTGCAGGAGGAGGGGGAGGACCCGCTGGACTCGCGCAACCGCCGGCAACTGCGGGCAGCCGCGCGGAGGCTTGCCGAGTGGCTTGAGAAGACGGACCCGCACGATGCGGAGGCCTTCGCCAACCTGGCGTGGGTCCGGGCGCGGCTCGATGATTGGGGAGGGGTAGCCGAGGCGCTCGAGCGCGCGCGGAAGATCGAAGCCGACCCCGCTGTGCGTGCCCGTGGGCTGGGCGTGGCCTACCTGAAGCTGGGCCGGTACGATGACGCCGCGGAGGTGCTAAAGAAGGCGCTGAAGCTCGATTTCAAGGGAGACAAGGAGGCTGAGGCGGACTGCCACCACGCCTACGGCGTCGCGTTGCTGGCGCTGGGCAAGGCCGAGAAGGAGCTGGAGTGGGAGGCGGAGGACGAGTAGCCCTCGCCGCCGGGCTGATAGTAGCCCGACAGCCGCCGCCACTCGTTGCCTTCGGAGCTTCCGCTGAGGACTGCCTGCCCGCC
>CBFDAZ010000472.1:0-5036 GCA_965602825.1 uncultured bacterium | reverse complement strand
CGCGTCCAGCACGCGTTGCCTGATCTCGCCGCGGACCGCCTCCCGGGCCGGATCGGCGGCCGCAGATACCGAGGGGCTTCCCGTGGGCGCTTCGACGGCCGTCGCACGACGACCGGTCCGCCGCAGGAAGTCGCGGCAGCGGTTCTGGGCGATGCGGGAAAGCCAGGCGGGGAAGCGCCGTGCGTTGCGGAGATCCCCCAGATCCCGCCAGGCCTGGATGAAGGCCTCCTGGGCAATCTCCTGGGCGTCGTCGAAGTTCCCGACCATGGCGAAGGCCAGCCCGCAGACCGCGTCCTGGTAGCGCGCGACCAGGGCATCGAAAGCCTCCACATCGCCGGCCTGGGCCTGGGCGACGAGCTCGGCGGGCATGCGCGTCTTCTCCCGAGTCAACAGCCTCCACGGACTATGGCGAGCCCGGCACCGCAAAGGTTCGCTTCGCCTGTGGACTGGCCCTGTGGAGGATGGGGGATGTCTGGGGCGAGTACTTCGAGGATTCGGGAACCACGGAATACACGGAACATGCGGAAGACGGCTGGAGGAGGCCGGGCTGCGTGGCCCCGGCCTCCTCCGTCAAAACGGCATCTGTGTCAAGTTCCTCGACCGTAGTGTCGAGGAATGCTCTGTTGGCTCAATGCGAACCGACCTGTTTGGCCGCGGAAGACTCGGCTGATTCCCACCGCCACATCAGAGCAGTAACACCGAAGAGCGCCGGCCTATCCCCGGATGAATGTGACCTGTGACACATTCTGTGGAGGTCGTGCGCTGACGCCGGAGAGGTGGTCGTGGGCTCCGGGAGAATGGGTAGCGAAAACGCGAGGTCTGGCTGATGCTGTCCGCTGAATCGCCGGTCCGTCTGACACTGCAGGGAGTGCTGAGTATGGCCCTTCTCGCGTCGCCCCTAGCGGCGTCTGAAGCTCGCCCCGCCACCGGGCCCTTGAGTGTCCATCCCGAGAATCCACGGTATTTCGCCGACGGAACAGGAAGGGCGATACTCCTCACCGGCTCCCACACGTGGGCCAACTGCCAGGAGCGCGCCTACCCCGAGACGCCGAAGTTCGACTACGAGGCCTATCTCCACTTCATGGTGGCCCACAACCATAACTCCATGCGCCTCTGGGCCTGGGAGCACACCGCGTGGATGCAGTTCACCGACCGCAAGATCCGCTACTTCCCCCTCCGCTATGTGCGGACCGGGCCGGGTCAGGCGTTGGACGGCGACCCGAAGTTCGATCTGACGCAGTTCGACGAGGAGTACTTCGACCGGCTGGGCGCCCGTGTTGCGGCGGCCGGCGAGCGGGGAATCTACGTTGCCGTGATGCTGTTCCAGGGCTTCAGTATCGAGCAGAAGGGCACCGATGGCGTCGATCCTGCGAAGGGCAACCCGTGGGACGGCCACCCGTTCAACCGGGCCAACAACATCAACGGGATTGATGGCGATCCGAACGACAACGGCGAGGGTGAGGAGACGCACACGCTGGCCGTGCCCGAGGTCACCCGCCTACAGGAGGCCTACGTCGGCAAGGTCGTTGACGCGGTCAATGACCTCGACAATGTCCTCTACGAGATCTCGAATGAGAGCCACGGCGGCTCGGCCGAGTGGCAGTACCATCTGATCGATCTCATCCACGAGTACGAGCGCACGAAGCCCAGGCAGCATCCCGTGGGCATGACCTTTCAGTGGGGTGGCGACAACAGCGGGACGAACGCGAACCTGTTTGGCAGCCCGGCGGAGTGGATCTCCCCGAATTCCTCGGCGCCGGGCGGCTGCAACTACCGGGACGACCCGCCGCCCGCTGACGGTAGCAAGGTCATGATCACTGATACCGACCACCTGTGGGGGATCGGGGGCAACGCGACGTGGGTCTGGAAGAGCCTTCTGAGGGGGCTGAACCCGATCTTCATGGACCCGTACCTCGATGCCCGGACGGGGCACACGCTCGATCCGCAGTGGGCCCCGATACGGAAGAGCATGGGATACGCCCGCGGCGTCGCCGAGCGCCTCCACCTCGCTGCGATGGTGCCGCACGGGGAGCTGGCCTCCACCGAGTACTGCCTCGCCGACCCCGGAACCGAGTATCTGGTCTACCTGCCGGACGGCGGAGAAGTGACCGTCGATCTGTCTGGAGCTGCGGGGGCCTTCGGCGTTGAATGGATGCGGGCGAGTACTGGCATATGGAGTCCCGGCGGCGACATAAGGGGCGGAGGGAAGCGAGACTTGACGGCTCCCTTCGGAGGCGACGCCGTACTCCATGTTGCCGAGGCAAAGACGGGAGGCTGACCGCGCCCCGTCTCAGGCGATCCCCACGACCTCCCCCTCCGGCTGCAGAAACGCCTCGTAGATGCGCATGACGTCAAGAGCGAACTCGAGGCCCGCTTTCTCAGGTGGCTTGCCGGAGGTCACGCACTCGGCGAAGTAGGCCAATTCGCGAATGAACCCCTCAATCGACAGTGCCTTGGCCTCCATGCTGGCCAGCGAGAACTGCGGCTCCCAGAACATCGGTGCCCCCTCGTCCGAGCCGATGAAGCTGGTGGCGGCCGTGTAGCCACCGGGTCCACGGGTGCCGGGCCGGTAGTAGGTGAGCTTGACGCCGTTGTCCACCACCACGTTTGCCCCTTCGCCGACGACCTCCAGGCGCTCAAGCGGACTCGTACCCGACTGGCCGGCGGCGAAGTGCAGACACCCGACGGCGCCGTTGGGGTAGCGCAGCAGGCCGAACCCCGACCCGTTCGCGGCACGTTGGGACGTTAGGCTCTCCGGCGCCCCCATCAGGTAGATCTGTATCGAGGCGGGGTGGACGAGGTGGTCGAGGAAGCCACGCAGGGGGCCCTCCAGGGAGCGCTTCTCGTCCTCGGTGGGGATGGCCTGGGGGTAGCGGGTGTAGAGGCTCATGGGCCGGCCGAACTCCTCGCGTCCGATGATCTCCCGGACCTTCTCGATGGCCGGGAAGAAGCACTTCTTAAAGCCGACCATGCCGAACTTGCCCGTCTCGCGGCGGACCTCGATCATCTGCTCGATCTCGGCTGTCGTCGCGGCCGGCGGCTTCTCCATCCAGACATGACAGCCGGCTCTCATGCAGTCCATGGCAAGTGGGGGATACGTCGGGCGACCGTCCGCGTCGTAGCTGGTGACGATCAGGACCGCGTCCAGGTCCTCCTTCTCGAGCATCTCGCGGTGGTCGGTGTACGAACGGTCGGCGCCGAACTGCCTGGCATACCGCGCCGCCCGGTCGCCGACTCGGTCACACGTCGCGATCAGGTCAATCGGGCAGAACTGCAGCGAGGGATAGATCCAGCGGAAGCTGTGCCCGCCGCAGCCGATGAAGCCGACACGGATGTGCTTCCGGTCGTCGCTGATGCCGCTTGCCATGTGGGTGTGCCCCCTGAGGGATGGTCGAGCAAGGTGCAGGTCAACCGCCCGGCGCGGGCGGGATCAGGCGGATGTGGTCTGGGTCGTCAAGTCGGCAACACTGTCAGATGTGCCCCGGCGTTACGTGTCGGCCTTCGGGACCGCAAGTTGACATCCCGTGTAGGGGCGCAATTCATTGCGCCCGCGTCCTGAATGCGATGGATATCAGCAACAGCGAACGCAGGTACGGCAACACCTTCCGGGCGTGATGAATCACGCCCCTACGGGGGGCCGATGTCAGGGATAGCGCAATTCCCGTTCTCGCGCTGACCCATCAGCCTGCTGGAGTATCGCTGCAGTACGTCGAGTGTCCTCCAGCCACCTATTCGCCCAAGAGCCGGGCGCAGACCTTGTCCGGAGGGGAAGGGAGTGGCAGGATTCAGCCGACACCAGCGACAATATCGGCGGGAGCCTTCCCGGGAGCCTTCGCATGTTGCGCACCAGGGCGCTTGCCGCTATGACGCTTCTGTTGGCGTCCGCGACCGCGTACAGCGATCACCGCGCTGATGCCACGGTCTTCGCGATCGACTGTGGCCCGGCGGATGCCCGCTACTTCCGGGCGGCGGACGAGGATGTCGGAGCCGGGGAACAGGCCTGGGCCCCGATCGACCGGTCGGTACGCACCACCGGCTGGAGCAGCGCAGCGGAGCAGTACATCGAGTACCACGTACCGACGGGTGTGCTGGCGCCCGGGCCGTACGAGATCGACGCCTGGGTGTGTGTGCAAGCGAGGCTGAGGCTCGCGCTCAACCTGCTGGTCGACGGCGAGAGGGCTGCCGGGCCCGAGGTCTTCGACAACACTGAGGGGAGCGGCTACCCGCCATTCTGTCTGAAGGCCCGGTGCACGCTGTCCGGGCAGCCGCTGGTACTTAGGCTGGCGGCGGACCGGGTCGAGCAGGGAGACCGGATCCGGGCCGTCCGCATCGAGTTCGTCTCGCTGGATCGCCTGGTGGCCGACGGCAACGTCGCCCGGGCGGCCGAGGTAAGCGCCAGCTCGCAACTCACCGACGAGTACCCGGTTGCCGCACTCAGCGATGGGGTTCGGGTATACCGCGGGACCACCCGTGGTCGGAGTTGGGCCTCAACTGAAACGGGCGAGGACCAGTGGGTCGAGTTCGCCCTCGCGAAGCGGGAGCCCATTGAGCGCATAGCTCTCTACTGGCCGAAGTACCCCGACGTCTACAACGCGGCGCGCGAGCTGTTGGTACAGGTACCCACTGGCGATGGCTGGTTGATTGTGGGCAAGATCGGGGCCCGCATCCCCATGCCTCGCAGCGAAGCCCGCCTGAAGCCCCTCGAGGCAGATCGGGTCCGGCTTCTGGTGCCGGCAGGCATGGGCGCGCTTCACCGGCCGAACATCTTCTGGCTCAACGAGGTCGAACTGTGGCGTACGGGGGTGCCCGAACTTGTGGAGCTGCGCGGCCAGTCGCTGATCTCGTGGAGCAGAGCCGAGCAGGCCGACTGGCCGGAGAAGCTGACAGGAGGGGAGTCCGAGGGCGAGGCGTTAGTGCTCTTCGCGGAGTCGGAGGGCGCCGGCCCGCCCGCGATAGAGCGCGTACGACCCGCTTCCGCCCGCGCCGGATTCGACTGGTGGTGGGATGGGGCGCCGCTTGGAGACGCGCGGGCCATG
>CBFDAZ010000471.1:0-5043 GCA_965602825.1 uncultured bacterium | reverse complement strand
GCTCTGGCCGACCCACACCAGCTCATCAGCCACGAACACATCAATTGCAGAATGATAGGCTTCGGCGCACCGGCACGACCACAGCTTTGCCCCGGTCTCGGCCGCGAGTGCTGTCAGTTCGCCGGTGGCGCCGCCATCGCACAGCCACCGCGTCATCTTCTCTCCCGTCTTCTCGTCGAGATCGGGAATCGGCTCCAGATCGCGATCAGCACAGAGGACAACGTCGTCCTGCACCACCAGCGTTGGCGAAGACCAACCCGGCCGCTCGAGCGCGACGTCCCGCGGTGAACGCCACAGCTCGTCACCCGTCTTCGAGTCCAGGCACACGACGGCCGTCGTGTCGAGATAGAGCACCCGTCCCCCCAACACGGCCAGCGTCATGGGCATCGGCTGGACATCCGTTCTCTCCCAGAGGACGTCTCCCGACGCGGCGTCCATCGCAGCTACCGTCTTCACCGGGTCCTCGCCAGTACGGCGCGCGCTCTCATTCCTGGACGGGCCCACCACGAGGAACAGAACCCCGTTGTCGTACAGAATCTCCTCGGTACCCTTGCTCTCGTCATATGTTCGCACGACCTCGCCGGAGGGCGCATCGAGTGCCGTCACCGGGGCCTTGTCGTCCAGAGTGACATAGACCCGGTCGTCGGTCGCCACCAGCCGCCGGGCAAGCGCGGGCGGCCCGGAACGAAACGGCGTCAGGTGAGACTCCCAGGACGAGATCGCCTGCTTCCACAGCGGCACCCCGCTGTAGGCATCTCTCGCGACGAGTGCCCAGCGGGGACGCAAGAGCACCGAGGCGGTCGGGGCCTCATCCACGATGTAGAAGAGCCGCCCGCCGGCCGAGACGACCACGCTGATGCTCGCCAGGCGCTCATGGTGCCTGGCATGCTTCGGCCCGGCAAGCCACTGGAGATGATGTGGCGGGCCGACAACCTCATCCTGGGCAACCGCGTTGTTGCTGGCGTCGTGGAGGACGTGGCTCCAGTCGTCGATATCCTCGGGCCTCGGCTTGGTGACGATGCGCCCCTTGCCGCCCTGTCCGATGTAAGCCGCCCCGCCGGGGGCGAGCACCCGCTGGACCTCCTCTGCCGCCACCATGTCCGGGCCCTCGGAGATGAGGAGATTGACCAGATTGTCAGTGTAGGGCAGGCGGCCGCCCGCCCACACTTCGGCCGATGCCCGCCCATACAGGCCGGCTGAGCGAAGGCGCTTGCGGGCCTTGTCTACGTTCGCTGGCTTGGTGTCGAGCCCGTGGACGAGGTAGCTATCTCCTGCGGCCAGTTCGGCGGTCAGTCTGCCGCTCCCACACCCCACATGGACCACCAGACCGCCCTTCACGCCGGTCTCATCCAGGATCGACCGGGCGAGTTCCGCGGCCGGCTGATCCCCAGCAGCAAGAGCGACGAGCCACGCACAAGCGCAGACCACCAGGAGAGAGACATGCAGACGCATCGTCGTTGTGTGTGTTCGAGCTGCTCTGATCGGCATCGCGGCCCTCCGGACATCGGCACTGATATGTAGATGACCTCAGCTTCGTCGGCTTGGTGGGGAGTGACAGCGTCTTCGCCCATTGAACGGCCGAGAGGCGTCAGTAAGATACACCGGGGCACCACATCCGGCAACCCGCGGTCCACCCGAGCCCGGGCGCCGTTGACGTAACCTGGGACCACCCCCGCCCCGGCGGCTGCTGTGGCACGGGGCCGTAGGTCGTTGACATTGCCGTCGTCGTGGTCGCCGGGGGGTGCGAGTCAGCCTGCTGTCTGGGTGTGTGCGAAAAACGGGGGACTTTCGCCGATTGCTCTGCATGGCACGCCGGGCATCTCCATCGTCTCCGGGCGCCGCCGAAGGCGGCATTGCGCGGCTGCTCCGAAGATCCGCGCTGGCGGGCTGCCGCAGGTGGTGGTGCCGTTGCGGGACTGTCCCCTTTCTCCGCCGTCGTTCAGGCGGAAAAGGGGACTGTCCCCACGTTGGCGGTGGCCCCTTCACGCAGCGGAGTGGGTCGCCACGGTCCGTCGCCATCTTCATCGTTCCCGGGCGCCACCTCGCGGCATGCGCGGCTGCCGCGCATTTCGCCACACCACGCCCCTCCGAGGCGCGCCATACGTGCCTGTCTCGGCTTCTGGCGGCCTACCCATCCCAGGCCGACGAGAGCACGAGTCGCTGACCGGTCTCCTGCTCCCACAGGGCCTTGTACTTGGGGGCGAGAGGGGAATCCATCCAACAGAGGGCTGTGGCAACGTCCCGCCTCAGAGACCTTGAGCCCCGGGCGTACACCGTCTCCAGCGCTGGCACTGCCTCGTGCGCTCGGCGCCGCCCAAGGCTGCAGACGGCTCGCCGTACTACGTCGGGATCGCTGTCGGAGAGCGCCCGCACGAGCAACCGGTTGGCCTCGGGGTCCTCAATCGTGCACAGGGCCTCCACCGCGTCCAGGCGCACGCGAGAATCCTCGTCGTCCAGCGCTTCAGCGAGGGCCGGGAGCGCTTCCGTCCCCTTCCGGGCAGCGTACTGCTGCACCGCTTCGGCTCGCACGAGAGGATCGGGATCGGTCAGGTAATGCCGGAGGGCGACGCCAACGGAAGCCTCTCTCGAGAGCGCCCGCAGTGCCAGGTACCGGTACGGGAACCTGTGGTCCGTGAGGAGGTCGATCAGGGGCAGTTGGGCGCCCAAGGCCTGGGTGCCACCCAGCAGCAGAAGAGCCTGTCTGCGAGCTCTGACCGGGCCGGAACGCGCCACGTTGACCAGCGCCATCGCGCCGGCCTCGCCGAGCGTCACCAGTTCATCGGGTGGATGAGCACCCTTGGTCGGTCCGATCAGTTGGGCGCTCAGAACCCTGACGCCTCGTTTGTCGCCCAGGGCCGCCAGAGCCTCCGCAGCGCACAGGCTCTCCTCCGGACTGAGACCAAGTGTCCGAGCCACCGCGTCGTGGGTCGCCGGCCATGATCTCTCCAGGTCCGCGACAAGCTGCGGCCAGTGCTCCTGGTTGTGGCACGCTACCAGCAGCCGGCCGAGCCGCTCTTCCCCTGGCTTGCCCGCCTGGCCCAGAACCTGTAGAGCCAGCCAGCGATCGCCTTTCTCCAGCGCGCGCTCGGCACGCTTTACCATCGCGACATCGCGCCAGTAACCGACGATCCCCGGTCCGCGCGAGGCAACCTGCCACGCCACGAACCCAAAGACCGCGCCCAGCACTGCGATGTTGGAGATCCTGCGTGCCAACCTCAGCGGAGCCACCTCCCCTCCCTGATTCATACCCATCCCTTCGTCCCGCGAACCGCGGAACCTCCCCCTTGCAGCCGCGTAGTAACCGGTGGGGGAGGCCGACCTGCTCGGGCTCCCGGCTGCCCAATCTGGGGCGGCCAATCCATAACCAACCGGCAGAGCACCAGGCCGGCCCAAGGAGGTGGTTGCCATGGTCCGAAAACGCGATGCCATGATGGCAACTGGAGGAATTCAACTTGCAGGTGAACTGCGCCTATGAGTGTCTAATTATCCTGGCGGCACTGCTGATCGCCTCAGCGGCAGCCGCCCAAGATCGAATTGAGGTCCGAGAGTACACCCCTTCAGACGAATACGATTGGCAACTCACCCGGCGCCTCGCGGGCCTCGCCGGGATCCCCACCCGACATGGGTTCTGCCCCACGCTGTGGCCGGAGGATGATCCACGCACGAAGCGGGCCGGAACCGAGCTTGTGGCTGAGGTCGATGGACTGGTCGTAGGGCGCACCCTTCTCGAAGCACACCACCAACCCTACTGCGAGCTGGTGAATCTAAGCGTCCGGCCCGACCATCAGGGCATGGGCGTCGCAACGGCGTTGGTGCGCCAGTCCATTGTCAGCGCACGCCGGCTTGGCTTCAAGGTGATGGTGGTGCAGGAAGCTCTCCACGACGCGCCGGCCCACGGCATCTACGAGAAGGCCGGGTTCGTGCCGGCGACTCGCGGCGACATGCAGCGGATGGTGAAGCTGCTGGACGTTCCCCTTGTCAGCAGCCTGCTCAGGACCTTCCCCGATGCGGAGTTCGTCTCCGAGCCCCCCCCCGACCGCGGTGAGAAGTGGTGGCGCCTCTCCTGGTACGCCGGTCCAGGCGACTACGTGGCTCTCTACCTGCACGGCGGATCGTGTCAGTTCGATAGCGACGGCTGCCAGCCCGTCATCCAGGCCTGTGAGTTCGCTGGCGAGGGGATCGCCCTCTACGCGGAAGCCCGAATGGCGGCCGAGATGAAGCGGGGCGAGACGAGCAGCCTGGAGGTCACGCTCGAGAACCGAGGCGACCAACCGTTCAGCGGTACGGTGCGGGCGATACTGCTGCCCGGAACGGACCTTGTGGGCAAGGCCGCCTTGCAGGCGCCTCAGGTGGAGATCGCGCCGGGCGAGCAGGAGACAGTCGCTCTCCCCGTGAAGGTCACGCACCAGTTCCGTTGCGACTATCTGCCTCTCGGGAGCTACCCTTCGGTACCGATCACCGCCGAAGTCTGCTGGGACCGCGGCTCGGCACTGCTGTCGGTCGCGGTCAAGGTGAAGGCGTTCTGGGACGGGGAATTCCCTGCGTAATCGGTGATGGACACCTCGGGGGCCGGCCGCCACGCATGGCCGGCCCCGCCGGCATTCCGCCGGCGCCGAAGCTCCGTCGTTCGGTAGGTCGGGTCTCCAGGCCCGACGCCGTTGTATCTCCATGGTTTCGGGCTGCCGCGACGCGCGATTACGGCTGCCTCCGGGGAGTCGGTAGTCGGCCGTGCCCGCGGGTCTCCCGACCCGCCACTGTGCGTGACGGCCAACGAACGGCATCCGAAAAGGGGACTGTCCTATTTTCTGAGCCCAGCCGTGCGTGGGCCGGGCCCCTGGCCCCGCGTCTGCGGGGTCGGGGTCCCGCCCCGAAGGGGTCAGGGATTTCCCAACCCGGCGCCGTCCGTGGCGGCGGAGCTCCCGCTCCGCCCCGGTCGCGAAGCGACCGCCAGGCCGTCCCGTAGGTCGACCGTCTCCGTTGATGCCGTTCGCTCGCGACGCAACGGCGGGCATCGCTCAAGCGTTCCTACTACTGGGCCTTGGC
>CBFDAZ010000470.1:0-5055 GCA_965602825.1 uncultured bacterium | reverse complement strand
GTAATTGTCCTTGTCTATGAGAACCACCATGTGCAGTAGGCGCGCGGTCCCGAGAGTGCTTGGCTCCGCCTGGTAGTCGGCCAGAATGCCTTCCACGGCAGTTCTCCAGTAGTCTCCACCCAACGCGTCGCTCGGCGATGGTACGTCTGCATCCAGAACGTCCTTGACGTGCTCCCAGAATTCGTCCCACCAGCTGGCTCGCGCGGGCGAGCCCGCCAGGGTCAGGACAAGCAGAGCGGCCACGACGACTCGCCGCCAGTGGTGCTCACACATTGGCTGCATCCTCCTTTGCTGAGCAGTGTGACCGTATTCGATGAAGACAACGGGGTTTCCTTCTTTTCAACCGATAAGGTGACCGATTGCCCCTAAGTGGAGGCGCCAGACAACATCCCCAAGTTCACGTCGAGTCTATGGGCGCCCGGAGAGGAGGGAAATCGCCGTGGCCGTCCATGCGGCAGGCGGGGTAGTGGCCTGACGGCCATCGCTCCAGTTGCCTCCTCACGGAAGGCTGGAGTTGAGCGCGTGCTCACACATCGCCTCGATGTTCTCGATCGGGACATCGGGGCCGACGGTGCTGGTGGGGGCGAGGAAGTAGCCGCCACCTGCAGCGGCAGCGTCGATGCAGCGCTGGACTTCGCGGCGGACGTCGTCGGGGGTGCCGTGGGGGAGGACGTCGCGGACGGAGAGGCTCCCGAACAGGATCAGCTTGTCGCCGGTTCGGGCCTTCATCTTCGCCAGCTTCTCAAGTGGCACGATCTGGTGAGGGGGGAGCCACCGGTCTTCCTGTAGTCCCTGAAAGCCGTCGATACCGCAATCCAGCAGGCGCTCGATGATGGGGTTGATGTTGCCATCGGAGTGCCAGATCTTCCGGACACCGGCCTCGTTCAGCGGCTGCAAGCAGTGGCGCAGGTTGGGGAAGTAAAGACGGTCGAGGGTCTCGACCGAGATCATTGGGCCAGCGTTATCGCAGATGTCCTGCCCGATGTAGACCCAGGGCGCGATACCCGCCTCCCGCGAGGCCTGCGCGAAGACCTCGTTCTTCAGTCGGGCGTGCTCCGCGACATGGCGGAAGAGGCGGCCCATGGCGTCGGGGTACAGGCCGATTGCCTCGAAGTAGCTGCGGTACCCAAACTGCGAGTAGAACATGAATGGGCAGTCGCTGGCCAGGGCGTAGGGCAGGATCAGGATGTCGTCACCACCCTCGCCCTCGTTCTGCCGCCATGTGCTGACGCAGTGATCGTGGTAGGCCTGGCCGTCAAACTCGCGGCGAACGGTCTCGGGGTCGGGCAGGGCGAGACAGTGGTCGCGGACGTCTTCGGCTGACTCGAAGGCCGGCTTGCCTTGCCGCGAGAAGAGGCTCTGGCGGCCGCCAAGCATGTCGGTCGAGGCGTCGGTGGCCTTCGGGGTCACGACCTGGATGATCAGGTCCACGCCGGCCGCGCGGGCGGCCTCGATGGCCGCCTTGCGCGGATCGGCCCACGGGTCGAGGCCGCTGTACTGCCGGATGTACTCAGCGTTTGCGACGAACCCACCGAGCAGTGGCACACGATCGGTGGGCTGGAACTGAAGGGCGCGAAGAGCGCGCTCTTTCCCGGTCATGAAGCTGTCTGTCAGGGCAAGGAGTCCGGAGCCGACGGGTCCGGCTACTTCTCCTCGATCGTTTCTTCCACTTTGACGCCGAAGTGGCGACCGGCTTCTTCGAGTGCTACGAGCACCTGATCACCGGGCTTGAGCGCGACGACAGACAAAGGCTGACCATCGGGCGAGACGAGACGAATGGTCTCGGCATTCTGCACGACAGAGGTGAACGGCTCGCCACCCGCTTCCGCGCGGATGAGGGCAAGGGGCCGGCGTTCGACCTTGACTCTCCCCACCACCGCAATGCGGGTCTGCCCGCTGCTGTCCACTACGAGAGCCGCATCGCCGGCCGACAACTCGGAGAGGTAGCTCGTCTTGCCCCCCGGCAGGCGCACGTAAGCGTGAACCGGCCCGGCGTTGACACGGAAGGGGCGCGGCTCGACATACGGGTTCTCCACGCTCTCCGAGTGAACCAGGAACATCGCTGCGCTGCTGCTGCCCACCAGCATACCCTCGCCGATGGCCATGTTGCTGCACGTGTCCACGCAAACCCGGTCGCCCATGCCAACCGGCTCCACGCTAACGACGGTGGCCGGCTGAAGCTGCACTGCTTCCGCCTCGCTCTTCAGTCGCCGCACTGTGTCCCTGATCTCCCCGGGGTCTCTCGTATCGAGCACCACGCCAGCCGTCCCGACCTCCAGAACTCCGGCGGCCGCTTCGGCCTCGTCGGCCGTCCTGACCTCGGCGAAGACGTCCTTCGCTTCAGCCACGATGTTCTCCAAGGGGATGATCGTCCAGTCAGTCGCCCGGACGATAACCGTCTTCCCCTTCGCGAGTTGGATGGCTCGCTGCTCGTCTTCCTTGCCGGTGATCTCTACTTCCACGGCCTCCTCGCCGAGCTTGATGTCGCCATCAGGCGCGACGGTGGCTATGATGCCGAGCTGCTTTACGTCTTCGGACCGGCCCTCCTCGACCCAGACCCCGTCGGCGCCGCTCTCCAGAGCCGTGGTGATGAGGTCTTTCTCCCAGGGCACAACCTTGACCCAGACCATCTTCATGCTCGTACTCCCCCCGACGGGTCAGCAGCCGGTGTGTTCACTGGTCCGCCAGCATGGCCAGCGCGCCTTCGACCGATTGGCTCTCGTGCACGAGGCCCACGATCGCGCGGGTGATCTTCTCGGGGCTCTCGTGCTGGAAGGCGTTGCGGCCGATCGAGACACCGGCGCAGCCGGCCTCGATCGCTCCGGCGACTATCTCGAGCAGCGCGCGGTCGTCTCCCAGTTTCGCTCCGCCTGCGATGACGACTTTCACCGGGCCACAGCCTTCAACGACCTCGTGAAAGGTCTCCGCACTGCCGGTGTAGTCGCACTTGACAATGTCGGCGCCAAGCTCGGCCGCCACTCGGGCCGCGTGCTTCACGACTGTGACATCGTGCTCGTCCTCGATCTTCTCGCCGCGCGTGTACATCATCGCTACCAGGGGCATGCCCCACTCCTCGCACGTCATCGCCACTTCACCCAGGTCGCAAAGCATCTGGCTTTCGTTCTCGGCACCCAGGTTGACGTGGATGGAGACGGCGTCCGCGCCGTATTTGATGGCGCGCTCGACGTTGCTGACGAGGACCTTGTTGTTCGGATCGGGGCCGAGGCTGGTACTGGCCGACAGGTGCAGGATGAGCCCGATGTCGGGCCCATAGCCGCGGTGGCCCAGGCGTGGCAGGCCCACATGCCCCAGGACCGCATCCGCGCCGCCCCGGGCGACGTGGTCCACCATCCTCGCCATGTCTGTCAGGCCCGGGATCGGCCCCACCGTAACCCCGTGGTCCATCGGTACGATGACCGTTCTCCCGGTGTCCCGCCGCGTGATCCGCTCCAACCGGATTTGCTTGCCGAGCATTCGGTAATACCTCCCCTGGCAGTCGCCTGCGCCGGCGTTCGCGCGGAGCAGGGCCTTCGGGCTTTCCGTTGCCTACGAAGTACGCTCTGCTAGCGGACTAGATACGCACCTTGATACTGGCGGAGACCCCAACGCCATCGACGCCCTTGATCTCGCCCTTGAGCGGGTTCTTGGTGGCGATCGGGATCAGGCCGCGACCCCGGAGAGGTCCAAGGCCCAGTTCGACCTCGCCAACGGCCTTGACCTTCTCCACTTGCGCCGCCGGCCCAACAACTTGCGCTCCCCCAACCTGGGTTCCGCCCTTGGTGCCCATCCGGATGATCGGCACCACCTTGGTCATCCCCTGGACGGCAATCCCCCGTTGCTGCAAGAGGCTGTTGATGGCGTCGTTCAGCTCATCGTCGAACTGGCTGATCAGCAGGCCGACTCCGCCGATCTTGATGGCGTCGCCCAATATGTCCCCGAGGTCCAGGGAAGCCGAACGGGTGCTCGTGCCCAAGAGCATGCCCAGGCTGAAGACACCGATGACCGCCAGGGCGAGGACCATTCTGAGTGTGGATCTACCGGTCATGTCGCTTCCCTCCCTAGAGCCGCAGGTCGCCGACGGCAGTGACCGCAACGCCCTGGACGCGGTCGAGCGTCTTGCCGGGCACCTGCGTGGAGATGGGTACGTAGACCTGGACCTGGAAGTACTGGAGCATCCGGGCCTCGATCTGGACCACGGCCTGCACCTGCCGCACAGCGCTCTCCGGGCCGTTGACGCGCGCCCCGCCGATGCGCTTCCCGCTCCCCAGGCTGACAATCGGGACGATCTTGTCTTCGTACGGCTCAACCGGCTGCCACAGCTCGGGCGCTTCCCTCGCGACGGGCTCGAGGCCCAACGCCTCCGCCAGCCACTCGGCCCACATCTCCGCTCCTTCACGCAGGCTCATGCCCTCCGGCAAGTCCTCTTGGAGGGGAGTCACCAAGGCCGCTTCATTTATCAGGACCACGTGCGCCTGGTTACGCAGACCGGCAGCGATCTCGATCTCGTCTCTCGGCACCATTTGCAGTTTCAGCCGCTCAGCCACCACCACCGCCCGTTCATACGACGTGAGTTCCTTGGTAGACGCGTACAACCGGAGCACGACCTCGTCATTGATCAACAGCTCACCGACTTCGCTATCACCCTCCATCACGCGGTTGGCGCCAATGCGCGGCGGCCAACGGTCTTCGTCGGCCAAGACCGGGGACCTGCCGGCGCCCGGCAGCAACAGACCGGCGCTCCAGCCAAGCAGGCCCACCACTACAAGCACGGACGTTGACCAGACAACAGACTTCGGGGTCAGACTCGGCAATCTGGCGCTCATCACACACCTCCTGTCAGTCAATCTTGCAGGCAGCCGTCCACGCTGCGAGGCGGCACCCAGAAACGATGAAGATAGCCGTTTTGCCGGCGCCTTCGGGGCCGCTACGCCGACGGGCCTGGAGACCCGTCGGCACGAACGACCTCCAAATCTTCGGAGCAGTTGGACATGCCCCGGTGGGGCACCCGGAAACGATGAAGATCACACGGCTTGCCACCTCTGCCGGCGAGGGCGC
>CBFDAZ010000469.1:0-5060 GCA_965602825.1 uncultured bacterium | reverse complement strand
GTCATCGACGACCATCTTCTTGAGGCGATCGTTGAACCACGCGCACGTCACACCCGCCTTGATGCGCCTCTCGAGCGGCATGATGAAGGAGGTGTACGCGCCGCCCAGGCTGATGCCGTACATGCCCAGACGATCCATGTCGAGGTTGTCAAGCGTTTCGAGATAGTCGATGAGCCGGCCAATCTTCTGAATCTCGAGGCCCCACAAGGTCTTGCCGAGCATCAGACAGAGACGCGTATAGCGCGCCCGCGGCGGGCCTTCGGTGATGTTCATCGGGGCGAGCACCGCGAAGCCGGCTTCCACGATGTCCCGACCGTAGGAGTGGTAGACATCGCTCGGATCATCGAAGCCGAATACGCGCTCGGGCGAACTGCCGATTCCGTGCTGGCAGATAACGACCGGCAGCGGGCCCGCTTTTCCCTTGGGCGTCGCGAGCACGGCCCGGGCGTTGAGGCCCTCGAACATCGGCAGGATGATCCACTCGGCATGGATCGTGTCCGACTCCATGAAGGGTTCGTGCCGAGCCTCAAGCGGCTGCAGGGGAGCCTCGAAGACCCCGATGGCCTGGCGCCACGCTTCGCGGTTGGGCGCCACAGAGGCTTCGTAGGCCTCAATAGATGAGTAATCCCGCTTCCAGTGGAGTTCCCGGCGCGACTCGTAGTCGAGTGACCGTTCGCGCAGGAAGTCCTCCGTCTCTTTGCGCAGGAGGTTCTGGCGGTCGGCGACGCCGCGCTTGATCAGCTCGGGAGCGGCCTTGAGGATGTTGTCGTAGAAAGCCATGCGGATACCACCTACCCCTTCGGTGCTTGGTACGCAATCTCACCGCGACAGATCGTCATGCGGACCTGCAGCTCCTCATCAAGGAGCACGATGTCCGCGTCTTTGCCGGCTTCAAGGCTACCTTTGCGGTCGTCCGCGCCCACCACCTGCGCGGGCGAGAGAGAAGCCATCCTGGCGAGGTCAGTCATCCGGGTCCCGGCAAGCTGGTGCGTGGTGTCCACGGCGCGGGCCATGGTCAGGACGCTCCCGGCGTAGCGCTGGCGGTCAGCGCGGTAGGCGACCTCCCCGGTCACCCAAACGGTATCTCCCAGGAACTGGTACTCGCCCGGCGGGAGGCCGGCGGCCGGCATCGCATCGGTGATCAGGCAGACCTGGTCGGGGGCCTTGCTCTTCAGCACGAGCTGGAGCAGGCGGGCGGGCAGGTGTTTGCCATCGGCGATCACCTCGACGGTCAGCTCATCCAACAGCAGACCCATTTCGGCCAGGCCCAGCTTCTTCTCCGCCTCGACCCGGTGGAAGGTAGACTGGGCGCAGTACAGGTGGGTCACGAGCGAGGCGCCCGCCGCAACGGCGGCCACCACGTGCTCTTCGCTCGCATCGGAATGACCCAGGGCAGCGATGATCCCGCGCTGCCGGAGCTGGCGGATGAACTCGATGGCTCCCGGAAGCTCGGGCGCGAGCGACCAGATCTTGATGAGGTCGCCGTAGGCGTCGAGCGTTGGCAGGTAGTCCTCCGGCTTAGGCGGGCCGATGAGGTCGGCGGGCTGCGCGCCGCGTTCCTTCTGCGAGAAGTACGGGCCCTCGACGTAAGTGCCGAGGATCTCCGGTAGCGACGGGCTCTGCAGGCTGGAGGACTGCGCCACGCGGAGGGCGTCGAGACAGGCGTGGCGTTCGTCGGCCGGACAGGCCGCGAGAGCCGGAACGATGCTGGTCGTGCCGCCGCGAGCGTGGGTCGCCAGCACAGTCTCGATGGCTTCGGCTTCGGGCTCCTGAAACGACCGGCCTCCGCCACCATGGCAGTGGATGTCGATGAACCCCGGTAGTACCCACATGGCGGCAGCGTCGATGACGCGCCCGACCCCCTCCGGGGCCGCACCCTCACCGACGCCCGCGATGCGCGAGCCGGAGACCACCAGGTGGCCGTTCTCGACGATTCCCACGGGGGTGATGATGCGGGCGGAGGAGATGGTGAGCTCTGCCACGAGACATGCCTTTCTCTGGGTGGTCGTCGGCAGGGTTCGGGCGCCGTATTGTTGACCCGATCGGCTTGGGGGACCTGCTCACAACAGCACATGAGGGGGACTGGGGGAGAAGGAGGTATTCTGTTGACACCGGGGACTGCGCGGGATACGATGACTACCGGAAGGGCCGCTTCGGGGGTGTGTGTTGCCAGTGCCTCGGCGCCGGGTCTATGCATCAGAACATGCAAAGAGGCACATGTTGGAGAAGCACGGCGTCGAGTACGAGGAAGCCGAAGAGGCCCTGCTGTCGGTACAAACAGTCGAACGGGTGAGAACCGCTACGCCTTCAGAGCGCCGTTACCTGGCTCGGGGACTGACGGCAGATGGCCGCAGGCTCAATGTCATCTTCGCCCGCGAGGCTGGGGACCTGGCCAGGATCGTGACGGCCTATGAACCGCGGACTCGAAAGCAGCGACGACGCCACCGGCACAGATGAACGAGCGCGAGGGGGTGAGAGCGTGCGCAAGGCGAGCAAGCCTGCCGTGCCAGTATTCCGCACGGAAGCCGAGGAAATCGAGTTCTGGGAGACTCACGACGTCGACGATTACCTGACCGGGGACAAGGAACCGTTGGAGTCAGTGTTGTTGGGAGATCCGTCGTCAAGGGCGGCAGATGCCGAGGCGGTCAGGCCTGTCTCCGGCCGACCACGGAACGGACGGTACCTCGGCGACGCAAGCACGCGCGAGGTGCATGATCTGCGCAATGAGAGGCCCCAGTGCAGGATCGACGAGATGATCAATGCCGGACATGCGGTGCTCTTCTCGCCGGACAGCGTCGAGGCAGCCAGGGAGATAGGCTACGACTCCTGCGCATACTGTCTGGGCGGGTCGGCCGAGCAGTAAGTCGCCTGTCCCCAATGCGCTTGCTGTCGCATCCTCTGCCCAAGCACTCTCACTGTAGACCGTTGCCCTTCCCCCTGAACATCCCAAACCGCCCCAGGTGACACGACTGCAAGAGGTACTTGGTCACGGTCGACAGAGTCTGAAGGCCGTATTTCGTGCTGCGGACGAAGTTGATGGACGAGGCCTCTGCGAAGTAGCGTACCGGCACCGGCACATCGCCGAGGCGGAAGCCGAAGTAGACCGCCTGCACGAGGAACTGGGTGTCGAAGACGAAGTCGTCGGAATTCGTCTCCCACGGGATCGCCTTCAGGACCTCGGCCGTGTAAGCGCGGAAGCCGGTGTGGAAGTCGCCCAGGTTCTGGCCCAGACAGATGTTCTCGGTGATCGTCAGGAGCCGGTTGGCGATGTACTTGTAGATGGGCATGCCGCCGTCGAGGGCCTCGCGCCGGGCGCGGATGCGCGAGCCGAGGACAATGTCGCAGACGCCCGTCTCCAGGAACCCGATGAAGTGGGGAATCAGGCGGGCGTCGTACTGGTAATCCGGGTGCAGCATGATCACGACGTCGGCGCCCCGTTCCAGAGCTGCCCGGTAGCAGGTCTTCTGGTTCGCCCCGTACCCCTGGTTCTCTTCGTGCTCGATGACTGTCAGGCCGAGCTTCCTGGCCACCTGGACCGTGTTGTCCTGGCTGCAGTCATCAACCAGGATGATCTCGTCAACGACGGCCGGAGGGATATCCTGGCACGTGGCCTCCAGCGTGGACTCGGCATTGTAGGCCGGGAGGACGACGATGATCCGGCCGAAGGTCCGACGGATTGAGCGGATTGTCTCGATCAGAGGTTGGCCCTGACTGTGCACCAGCGGAGCCCCCGGAGGCGAAGACGGGCTGACGCGCTTGACGGCAACGCCTGCGCCGTTCGGCACCACCCCAGGCGATACCTGCTGTCCGCCTGACGGGTCTGGCGAAGCCGTCAGATTGTCCGCAGGTCCGGGTCCACGGAGCCGAGGTACTTGAGAGCGTACGACTGGAAGAAGACAGGGATCGGGAGCAGCACACAGGTGAACCAGTAGGTCAGGCCCAGCGCGACGGCAATACCGACCGGCACGAGCGCCGCCAGGTACCACCAACTCCAGGCCGTGATGTCCAGCAGCAGCACGAGCAGGTAGCCGATCCCCACGAGCGCGCCGATGGGGATAGCCGCCACGATCAGGGCCACCACGATGGCCAGCAGTCCACCTATGCCGGCTGCCATGACGCAGACGAGCTTCAGCAGGAAGTAGATGAAGAAGCCCATCTTGTTCCCACACAGGACCGGCCAGAACCCACGCCACGCGTCCATCGTCCCGATGCGCCGGAGGTACATGACGGGCAGCACGAAATCCCGAGTCAGGGCATTGGCCACGGCCGTCACGACCGCCCACGCGAAGAGCAGAAGAAGGTCCAGCAGCCCGACCAGCACCGCGCCGATCCACAGGGGCGCCGTGCCGCTCTGAACCGCCCGCGCGATCATCAGCGCACAGCCGCCGCCCGGTATCCCGACGAGTATGACAAACCCGAGCAGAGCAGCGAAGGAGAAGCCAATGCGCCACCACATGTAGGCGATCCCCTCGGCCTTGTTCTCCTGCCACTGCTGACGGATCGCGATCTTATCGGTGACTACGGTGTCGAGGAAGATGAACCGGAAGACGCTTGAGATGTACAGCATCAGCACTACGAAGGCCAGCCACAGTACGAACAGGCCGATACCGGCGACGATGGCTTCCTCTGTGTGAGCCCGTAGCCACTCGATTGCCTGTTTGCCTGCATCGTCTAGCGGGGCGCCGCCCTGCCCGCCACTGAAGTCCCCTGACCCGGCGAAGTTCCCGCCACCCCCGTTGTTCATCACCCCGGCCAACAGGGCGACGAACGCCAGGGCGGCCCATTTCCGCCAGTTGAAGGGCGAGAAGAGGACCTTCTTCACATGCTCCAGGGCCGGCATGATGGCTTCGGTAGCCGGTGGAGACGTTGTCGGGCTGGAGTGCGGTAGCGGCGGCGGTACTGTAGACATGGGGCAGATCGCTCCCGGAAGTGTGTTAACGCCTGCCACGGTCTTGTTGGCACACAGAAGGGCGAGTCGACTCACCCTCTGCAGTGTTCTTGCCACACAGCGACTGAGGCCGGTGGTAGCGATGTGACACGCTCGCTACCGACGGCTGTGA
>CBFDAZ010000468.1:0-5066 GCA_965602825.1 uncultured bacterium | reverse complement strand
GTGCGGGGCCTTGTCAATGGGTGTGCCGACTGCGAGCGACCTGGATGAATCCGACCAACCTCTGCTCCGCGCCTTCAGGCATTAATCCATCCCGCCGTCGCGGGAGCGGGGAACGATGGCGATAGGCGTTCTGCCGGCGGGCGTTGCGGTCGGTTAGGCCGACGGGCCTGGAGACCCGTCGGCACGGACGACTACGGGATCTTCGAAGGGGCAATCGAGACAGGCCGCTCTCAACGCTGGCACAGGCCCACTGCCCGGCTACAGCCGCGTTGCCTGGACTGCCAGGATGGCGGCCACGGCGAGGAGCACGCAGCCGAAGACCAACTTGATTGCCCTGGAGTGCAGCTTCTTTGCCATCAATCGCGAGCCGAGTTGGCTGCCTAAGACCACGGCCGCCAGGGCCGCGAGGCTGGGGCCCCAGTGCAGGCTGGCTCGGGGCAAGTGGCTGAGGAAGCCGCAGAGCGCGGAGCCCGTCACGACGACCGAGGAGGTGGCGGCAGCGGCTTTGGGCGCGAGCCCGCAGATGTAGAGCAGGGGGACAACGAACGAGCCGCCGCCCCTGCCGATCAGGCCGACCAGGAAGCCCAGTACTCCCCCGCCGCCGATCCCGACGGCAATCTGGCTGCCCCGGCTCAGGCCTCCTTCACCCTTCGGCTTCCAGCCGCTGAGCATCAGGACCGCCGCCGTTGCAGTGAGCAGCGCGAACAGCATGATGATCGGTCGCACCGGCAAGTGCGCGTTGATCAGAGCCCCCACAGCCGGCATGGTCAGCATCGCCACGGCAAACGGCAGCGCGACGCGCCAGTTGACCAGTCGATTGCGGATGTAGGTCGTGGCAGCGGAGGAGCTGGTGGCCACATTCATGAGCAGGCCGAGGGGAATGGCCTCGGTCTTGAAGTCCATACCGAACCAGAAGAGAAGGGGAATGTAGAGCTGGGATCCGCCCATCCCGAGCATGGAGAAGACGAAGGCGATACAGAAGGCGGCTGGAGCGGCGGCATAGAGCATGTCGGGGAGACCTTGCCTGCTATCCTCCTCAACCGAACACCAGGTGCGTGATGTTCCCGTTGGGCCTCAGCTCCAACGGGGGCAGTACGTTGAGAGGCCTTAGAATAAGCCCGCGGTACCGCGTTGCGTGCCACGGGCCTGCCACCAATCACACATGCTCCCCTGTTCCCGCCGCGCCCCGGGTGTAGACGAGGAACTATATGCGACGTACATATAGTTGACCTTACTGGTCGACGGCCGAGACAGCCGCCCTCGGTGGCCGCTTGACTTTGCTGCCGGTGGGTGGCAAAGGGAGCTGATCGGAATGGGACAGCGCGGGCCGCTTGTTGCAGTCGCAGCCGCCCTACTGATGATGAGTTGGGGCGCCCCCATTCAAGGGCAAGGGCAACCGCAGACCAAGCCCAAACAACCACAGATGATACCGTCCTGTCTGTGGCGTGTCTTCACCGCCTATCCCACTCCCCCCGGAAAGGCCAGGCTTTGCGGAAGGAAGACGGAGAGCAGCCACCAAGTCGCGGTGCTCGCCGGTCTGGCCGAACGGCTTGAAGCGCGGCTCACCCACATCCACCCGGGCCGCGGGCATCCCGCGACGACGCTCAGCCTCAAGGTCCAGCTTCGCCAGCCAACACGCAATACGCCGGCCGTGGCCGTGGGCATCGAGGACGTGTTCCAGGACACGGGCGTGGGCCGCGCCTACTACCTGGTGGGATCGCAGTCGATCCCAAGTGCTCGCCTCCGGGTGCATGGGGGCATCTGGACTGACGACCAGAAGACAGGCCTGCTGCTCGGCGCCGAGCACAGATTCAATTCGCACTTCGTTCTGCTGGCCGACTACCATCGAGATCACGTCAACGCTGGCATCCGGTACATGGTGCCGGACAAGAGAATGCTGTTTGAACTCGGCGTGCTCGATGTTGGGGACAAGCAGGACTACGTTGTGGGACTGCGCCACCAGACTTCCCTGTGGTAGCGTCACGCGGTGAAAGCCGCCGGAAGAGGGAACCGGAGCGTCAGATGCCAAAGATCGATCGTGACAAGCCACTGCGACGTATCTCCGTGTGTGGCAAGGGCGGGAGCGGCAAGAGCACCGTCGTAGCGCTGCTCAGTGATGAACTCTCGACACGCGGATGGCGCGTGATTGTCGTGGACTCGGACGAGTCGAATGCGTGCCTGCACTGGATGTTGGGCCTCGATCGTCCACCGCGGCCGCTGGTTGAGCTGA
The DNA here is from genome assembly GCA_965602825.1 of uncultured bacterium. Taxonomy (GTDB): domain Bacteria; phylum Armatimonadota; class Zipacnadia; order Zipacnadales; family VGFC01; genus CBFDAZ01. The sequence goes on along the minus strand of CBFDAZ010000468.1, from coordinate 2,836 downwards.
TCGGCGGCCGAGACAGCGTCCGCCAGGGGCTGAGGGAGCCGCGGACAGATGAAGAAGCGGCCGAGGCGAGTGTGCTGGCCCGGCCGGAGTTCACCATCGCGGACTTGCCGCGCGACTGTCTGCCTCAGACGGGTGACCGCGTTCTCGTTACGGTGGGGAAGATACACCAGGCGCTCGAGGGCTGCGCCTGTCCGCTGGGCGTGCTCAACCGGGAGTTCCTGCATCGGCTGCAGTTGGCGGATGATGAGATGCTACTCGTGGACATGGAGGCCGGCATCGAGCACTTCGGCCGCGGGATCGAGACGAGTCTTGACGGCGTGATTGTGGTGGTCGAGCCGTCCCTGGAGTCGGTCCTGCTCGCCGAGAAGATCAAAAGCATGGCACGCGGCTCGGGTGCGAACTTCGCCGGCGCGATACTCAACAAGATCCAATCACCCGATGTCGAGGCGACTCTCACGGCGCAGCTCCACGGCGAGAATGTCCGCGTGCTCGGTACGGTCCACTACCATCCCGACCTCGTCAGGGCCTCGCTCGTGGGATCCCGCATACCGCGAACCAATGACGCGGTCGCCACTATCGCTGATAACTTGCTTGTTGCCAAAGCGCCGAGCGCATAGGACCCGCCTGCGTGGGCGTCCATGGAGTGGAGGGAAGGCCAATGTGTCTGGTGGCCGTCTACGTGCAACGAGATGACGGTACGATCTCCCCGGACCCGGAGTTCGAGGAGGTAGCGGAGATCGAGTGCCGGGAAGGGCAGATCGCCCTCCGACGCATGTTCGATCGCCCTGAAGTGATCCGCGGCCGGATCCTGAGCGTGGACCTGCTGCACAACAAGGTAATCATCGAGAGGCCCGGAGAGCAGGAGTCTCCCAGCCCCTAGCCCCGACGTCCCCTATCGATGCAGCATCGCCGCTGGTCGCAGTACCCGAGTGATTGGTTGGGCTCGGGCCTGGGTATGATCGTGCAGTCGGATTGCCGCAGGCGGAAGCCAGAGGCCAAGCCGCTACCGCGGCTTCTTCGGCTTGCCCTTGCCTTTGGCCGCCACGGTGATCGTCTCGGGACCGAGCAAGGCGGAGTTGCCGGACGCATCCGTCAGCGTAGTCGAGACGTAGTACTCCCGACCCTCGCTGGGGGCATCGCTCTCGGCGCGGAGCCAGATCTCCCATCCATCGCCGTTCTCGACGATCTCCCAGTCCGACTTCTTTCCTTCGCCGGGGCCCTTGATGGGCTCGTTGGCGGACACGTTGATCGCCGCCGACGGATCGACGTCACAGATGTCGCTCACCTCGCTGAGCGTGGCGGCGAGCACCAGTTTGTTCTTCCCTTTGGGCGGGCTGATCGTCGGCTCCAGTACCGTCAGCGTGCCGGTGGGAGGTTGGGTGTCTTCGACGATCACGGTCACGTCATCCGAGGCGGACGATCCCAGCTTGTCCGTGACCGTGAGGGTGAGCGCATGCTCGCCGAGGTTGAACCACCAGGTGTACTTGGGCCGGTTGCCCAGGACGGTCTCGCCTTCGCGCCACTCATAAGTCAAGAGGTCACCGGCGGGGTGCTCGACGCGGAAGTAGCAGACCTCCACATCCATGACCCGCACGTTGTATGAATCGATACGCACCTTGTGCCACGCCGCGCCCAACCACGATACATCCAGGACGAAGCATGTGGTGCTCAGGTCCTCTCCCTCGGGTGGTGGGTCGAGCAGGCCCAGTTCATGCCAGATACCGTCGGAGTCCTGGAACGAGACGCGGTTATCGACATACGTTGGTTGGTTGCGGACGACGAGTGCGAGGACAGCATGGATCCGGGGGGCGTCGAAGATATCCCCCTGAATCGTCCACTCCATCCTGTCGCCCGACGGCGGAGGCTCAATGCCGGAATAGCCGATACCCCACACGTGCCCCAGGCCTCCGCCCGTCGCGTCGCTGCCACACACGGCCCACGCTCCCCATGGATGGGTCTGCTCGACCGTGGTATCCGGGCCGGCATCGGCGACCACCGGTGGCGGCTGGAGCACGGTCAACGTCCAATAGGAGTAGTCTGTGGTCCAGGCGCTATCCGGGAAGTCAGGGTGCGCACTCGTGATGATCTTGACCGTGTGCTGGCCTGGCGGTGTGTCGAGAGGGATCACAGGATGTTCGACGACATCGCGGAACAGGCTCCACTCTGACCACCGTTGGAGAGAGCCGCTCTCCAGCAATACACCATCTCGCTGCTCTGCAGTCCCATCGAGGCGCACTTCCCAGGGGCAGGCGTACGGTGGGTTGTCGCTCGGCCCGGAGACCCGGTAGTTGAAGGAAACGCGGATGCTCCGACCGGGAAATACCTGGCAGGGCGTGACACTGACGCGGTAGTTCCCCCAGTGATAGTAGTAGTAGTCAGCAACTACGGACGCATTGACCACCAATAGCAGTACAGGCACAGACAACCAGCACCGACGTGTCATTTCTCATCCCCTCCTGGCTCTGATGATCGCGCAGCCGCAACCGCACACGTGCATGGCCCCCGAGATAGAGCGGAGCCCATTCGGCTGTGGGTCCAGTGACTTCGTGCCCGATGTCTGCAGTCAGTACGTCGTCGTACTGCTGGGATTCACGACCAAAGAGGTTACGGCCCCGGCCGCCATGCCTCCATTACGCCACCTGGCCGGCTGATTCCTTCCCGATACGTCCCACGATACACATCCCCCGTCGTCGCCAGAGCAGCGCATCTAGCGCGCGCCCGCAGGCCGGGGCGGCATCAATCGCTGCTCTCGCGCTCACTCGCCGCCTCGCGGGTGTCGCTCACCCCGCTGAGGGTGGCGGCGAGCACCAGCTTGTTCTTCCCCTTCCGCGGGCTG
>CBFDAZ010000467.1:0-5072 GCA_965602825.1 uncultured bacterium | reverse complement strand
ATCGCCGCCTCCAACCCCATCACTGCCCGGTGGCGAATGTGGCGGTCGGCGCCGTCGAGACTGAGCGAGGCCAGCGCCTCCACGCTGGCCTCTGTCCGCAGATAGCCCAGAGCGGACACTGCGACGGGGGTCTCGTCGCCATTGTCCCGGTCGGGGTCGGTGGCTGCGCCGAGCAGGTATGGGATGGCCGCGTCATCGCCGAGGAAGCCCATGGCAACCATCCCAGCCTCGCACAACTCCGAGCCCTCGTGTTGGGCCGCGAACCGGCGGAAGGCTTGCCACGTGTCGTCGGCGCGCACCTTCCGCAGCGCCAGCCCTGCCGCTCGGCCCCGGGGCTGGTACTCACGCCAGCGATTGTGGTCGTCATCGGGCTTGACGCGCGCCAGCAGGGCCTCGGCCGCCTGGGTCGCGCCGCCGCGCGCCAACAGCAGGCCGCCGCCACGGATGACCATGTCATCGGAGCCAGTTAGAGTCACCTCAACCAGCTCGTCGGTTCCCCTCGCGGCGGCTGTTGCCAGGCCGCGGGACAGGTCTGGCTCGCCCGGGGCGCTCCGGCCGACCTCAGCGATGTAGCCCAGGGCGGCCAGCCTCACGGGCAGGTGGCTCGATTGGCTGAGGATCTGGCCGCAGCTCCCCATGCACGCCTGGGGATCGCACGCGGCCAGGAAGCTGAGTGCACGCAGCCTGTGCGTTGAGTCCTGTGACCTCCAGAGGGCCGTCTTGCACGCTGCCTCGACCGTCATCGCGGGCGGCTTGATCAGTATCCGGGCATCGCCAGCCTCGTCGCAGCTCACCTCAACGCTCCCGCCGAAGGCTTTGCATGCCTCGCGAAGACGCAGGAAGGTGGCCGGCTCTGGCTGCCGGTCGGCCGGCAGCGTCCAGCGGTCGCCCTTGTACTCGACGTCCTCCTTCTCGAGCCAGGTACCCCTCACTACCTTGGCCATCAGTAGGTCGCCGAGGAACTCGATCTCGGCCAGGAGAGCGCCGCGGTGCCAACGGACCTTCTGCGTCAGGGGGTGCCAGGCATTGGCGACCTCTTGCCGCCCACCTTCTTGCGCGATCTCCAGGTGCGCCGGGCCGGGCCGGTACCGCAGCCAGAGCATCGCGGGATCGCCGTCGTACCCGGGGCACTGCCAGAACAGCGAGTGACCGTCACGGGTGAGTGGGAGTTCATCACCATCGTATGAGGTCCTGAGTGAGACGTTCGAGAAGTTGCGCCGGTCGGCCATACGGACCTCGACGGTGAGGTCCTCTATCGAGCCGGCCCACGATCCGCCGGTGGACAGGATGTACGGTGTCTTGTTGTCCGGGTTGGGGGCGTGGGTCTCGTCATACGTCACCCGGATGTGACGCCTCTGGCCCGCCTGGAATGGGACGTCGAACACATACCACTCCGCGTCCTTGCGGGCGATGGCGGTCAGGGGAGCCTTGACCTTCTCCGTAGGGACCTCTTTGTCATCACATTGCACGACGAGATGGGTGACGAAGTGGTAGCCGGACCCGCCATAGGAAGTGGTCGGGAAACCCATTTGGGCCGCCGTTGACGGCCCGCGGTTCTCGAACCACAGATCAGCCGTAACCTCCGTTGCCTGAGAGGTGGGCTCGAAGACAAGGTGCTCTCTGACGAGCTGAATGGACGGGTGCGCTTCCTGCAGGACCAGCGTGCCGCCCGCCCAGGTGATGGCCCCAGGATCGGCAAACGCGACTGTGGACGAGGCGGCGACCAGGACGAGCCCAACGAGGGTACTGGCGCGGAGCAACGCAACCACCTCCCATGACGCTTGCGTACCGAACATACGAACGCACGCCTGGGTGAAGGGGTTGCGTCACAGGGGAAAAAAGCGCCACTGGGCTTCAGGGCTGCCAGCGCAGTCCGGCCGGGTTGTTGAGCTGCCAGATGCTGGAGGCCTTGTACCACTTCGCGTGGCCGTCGAGAAAGCCGACGTTAGTGCCTGAGCTGTGGCGGGCGCCGACGCCGGACTTCGTGTCCGGCTCTCGGTCGGCCATCACCTGGTAGCCCCGCATCTTCTCCGGGCTGCCTGTATTGCCCGGCGTTGAGTCCGCAAGCACGATCGTCTCCGAGGGGTACTCGAACATGGAGAGCGCGTAGGCGATGTTCGTATTCCGGTCCTCGATGTCGCGGTTCAGCCCGATCGACAGGCGGCCGCGGTCATTCCAGGTCTCTGCGTAGTAGCTCCGGCCCTTGGCGTCGGGGCAGGTGAAGACCTGAGTGTTCCGGGCGTATGGTGACAGGTAGGCCGGCCAGATCAGGCCCAACGGTCCCCCGTTGAATCCCTGACGCGAAGGGATGAGCATCTCGTCGTAGTCCTGCGTGTACATGTTGATCGCCAGGCTGAGCTGTTTCACGTTCGACAGGCAAGCCGTCTGCCTGGCCTTGGCCCGCGCGCGGGAGAAGACGGGGAACAGAATCGAGGCCAGGATGGCGATGATGGCGATCACGACCAACAGCTCGATCAGGGTGAAGCCACGAGTGGTCCGTCTCATTGCTGCCTCGCTCCCATCGGTTCACCGGCTTTCCCGTGCGGGGCAGCACAAACAAAGGCGGCGACGTTGGGAACGCGCCGAACGCCGCCGCAAGAGGGTCGCCCGCACTGCCCTTTCCAAGCACGGGAGGCGCACGCGTTTCCACATGCACCCTATCGCCCTGCCACCTTAGCCGTTGGCCTTAGGCCGACAGGGTCGGACAGGCGTCGGATGCCATTTGGTTGTGTGTTTGCCCCGTGTGTCCGGGGCGGACTACTCGTCCTCCCTGGCGCCACGCAGTCGCAACCAGGCGGAGAGGATCCCCCACGCCATGATGCCGCCGGCCAAGCCAAAGGCAGCGTAGAGCGTCAAGGTGGGGAAGAGGGTCAGACCCGCGCGATTGAGGGGCAGGCCGGCCACGCCGAACGCGAGCGCCTTCACCCCGAGCTTGCCAAGGTGTCCCAGTAGTCCGGCGAGCAGCATTCGCAGCCCCCGTGAGCGGGCCGAGGTGCCAACGCCGAAGGCCTCGATCGCTGCGGCCGAGGCCAGCAACCCAGAGAACTCCATGCCCCTGAGGCCGCCCCAGGTTCCCGCCACCAGGCCGCCGCAGACGACGGCACCGAGGGCCATTCCGGGCCGCCGGTAGCATCCCGCAAGCACAAGAACCGGGAGCCAGAAGATGGCCGAGTGGCCGGGAACGCCGATGCGGGTCTTGATGAGGCCGGCCGTTACGGCGAGTGCCGCCGAGAAGCCGATGAGCGCCGCCAGATCCCGCGTCAGATCAGCGATACCGTAACCGACTTGGACTTCCGTCGCGCTATCGTGGTGCATGGATTCTTGCCTCGTGGTCCTCGTCGCCCGGCGCGCCCTTAACGGGCAGCCACAGGCCATCGCCGCGACGCGTGCAGTACAACACGCATCTCCCGCCACGCAAGGCCGGGCGGAGGCGCTCCGCGATGATCGTGCCGTCTTGCAGGCTGTCCCCTTCGACGGACTGCACCTCATCTCCTCCCGCCGCCAGAACATCCTCGACCGTCACCTGCCCCGTGAGCGATCGCATGGTTCCCAGCTGGACGAAGCGGCCGTCATCCCCGGAGGCGGCCAGGCAGGCTCCGGCAAAGGCGCCGACAATCCCGTCGTCCGTATCACAGACATGATCGAGGGTAGCGCCGACGTTCCTGGCCGCCGCCCGGACCTCGTCCTTTGCGACGAACCGTTCCTGGGCCGCCCGGCCAAGCTCGCAGCCGAGGAGGGCATCTACGGGGGCAATGCAAAGGCCGGGGTCTGAGCCTGGGGAAGCCATCTGCCGGACCCAGGCAGCCACTCCATCGCGAAGCTCGTTCAGGTCGGGAGGTCGGCGAAGGAGGTGAACGACGTTGCCGCTGTTCCGGGCGGTGTACGGGATCTCGGGAAGGAGGATGAACTGGTGACGCGTGACCCCCCACACCGGGAAACGGCCCGCCAGCCGGCGCGCGACCTCCCTGGCCAGGCCGCCGGTACCGCCCTCGTCGGCCGAGTCGGTGTCGTCGACGGCAATGACGACCTGGGCCTGGCTGCGGTACGAGCCCACAGACATGGTCGTCGTTCGTGCCGACGGGTCTTCTGACCCGTCACGTGGCGGGCTGGAAAGCCCGCCGGCACCACGGCGATCCTCACCGGTCTCGGGCGAGGTCAGCGATCTCATGCTGGACCGCTCCGTTGATCCGCGCATCTTACTTGTACACATCCCGGGGACGGCCGATCTTGAAGCACACATGGCCGTCCACACAGAGGTAGTTGTAGGCCTTCTCAGTCTGCGAGTGGGGACCGTTCGTGCCGCGAGCCAGATAGTCGGCCATTAGCCAGGCATCCGAGGGTGAATCGGTTGTGACGATGTGTTCGTCGGGCATCCACTTCGGCCAGTCGCTCGCCCCGCGGCTCTCGTAGCAGTGGTACGTGTAGGGCTGAGCGTCGGCGATGGCGAGGGCTGGACAGTAGAGATCCTGCCGCGCGATTCCCCACTCCCCAAGTACAGGGAGCAGGTCCCGATCGGAGTTCCCGGGGGTCCTGGTGACTGGGAACCGGCCGTCATGATCGTCTGCATACAGCCGCAGCGCGCGGCCGAGCCTGGCAAGCCGATCGGCACACGCGGCCCGGTCGTCATCTTGGGAAGGGCGAAGGCCCGTGCCCACAACGACAGCGACCGCGACTGCCGACGCGGCGGCGACCACTGTGGCGGTCCATCTGATGAGGGCATTGGTCCGCACGTTGCGCGTTGCTCCAGGGCCCGGGTCGGCCAGGCCGGCGCTTAGGATACCACATGGCCCGGCCGATTGCCAGGGGTCATAATGTGGCGCATGGCTCACTGACATCATGGTATAACGGAGGAGAGAGTGCTGCACATGTAAGGGAGACGATTCTGCAATGCAATGGTCCGGTAAACGGGTGCTGGTGACAGGGGCTGGTGGCTTCATGGCGAGCCATCTGATCCCACGACTGATGGAGCTTGGTGCGGAAGTGAGGGCCTTCTGCCGGTACACGTCGTCAGGCAACCTCGGTCTGCTGGAGCTGATGCCGCGCGAGGAGCGGCCCGAGATCGTGTTCGGCGA
>CBFDAZ010000466.1:0-5080 GCA_965602825.1 uncultured bacterium | reverse complement strand
ACGTCGTCGATTACGCCTGGCACGTCACGGCAACCGGCATGGCGTTCTGGGTGCTGGCCGGCTTCGTGGGAGCCGCGCTGGACGAGGCCGGGGAGCCTGGCGCGACCTCCGGGAGATCGGCCGACGACAGGCCGGCACGCGGGGATGTCGGCCGGTCGAGCCGGAGGAAGGTCGCGGCCACACTGGCTGTGGTGGTCGCGTTGGGTGCGGGCGTTCCCGCGGCGCTTGCCATACAGGCGGAGCGACTGGCGCGGGGCCGGGACCTCCGGGCTGCTGTTCGCCTGGACCCGCTGAATGACGTATACCGCCGCCAGTTGGCCAGGATCGCTCAAGAAGGTGCCACGGCGGGCCGGCCGTGGTTGTATGAGGAAGCCCTCCAGGAATGGGACAGGGTCGAAGAGCTCCGCCCGACCTATCCAGGTACACACTACCACCGGGGCTGGATCTACGAGGCACAAGGGAAGCCGAGCCAGGCGCTACGCGAATACCGGAGGGCCGTCGAGGCGGCGCCCACATGGACGAAGGCTCTGGTTGCGCAGGCGACCCTCCTGGAGGACCTGGGGCAGGACGAACAGGCACTTGCGGTGTACCGCCGGCTGGATGCGCTTGCGGATTCCCCCCTGTTCAAGTACCGCGCGGTGGTGGATGACCTGGACCCCAACTTCGCCCGGGCCTGGCTGGCGATCGGTGACCGGCAGCCGGTGACGGAGGCCCGCGACCGGTATGTGAGGGCGGCCCGTTACCTCCGCCAGGTCTTCGCAGCCAATAGACGAATGGAAGGCGCGTGGCGGTTCGGTGGGGAATGGCAGCACCGGCAGGGAGAGGATCTGATCGAGCTTGCGGAAGAGGTCGCACGGCGCCACCTCTCGTTCGAGGATCCCGGTCCCCGGCTTCGTGCCGCGCTGCTACTGACGGATGCGGGTCGTTTGTCGCTGGCCGAGCGCCTGTTTCTTGAGCCTGGCGACGCGGTAGCGGGTGAGGCGTTCTTGGGTGAGATCCTGCAGGGCTGGGCGAGCTACGTGTCGTCCTGCCATCTGAGGGCCACGGGTAGCTACGAGGCCGCCGAGCGCCTGCTGCCAACCGCTGGTCAGAGGATTGCCGGGGCCCTGAGCCAGCAGGACGCGGTGCACGCACTCCTCGCAGGCCCGTACGGCTTCACGAGCGAGGAGAGGGCTGAGCTAGAGGCCGTCGCAGAGCAGGCGGGGAAGATGAAGGCCTCCAGCGCGAGTCGTGCTGGCCGCTCTGAGTAGGCCAGGCCCGGCCACACCTGCACTTTGGGGGGCGGAACCCGTGACGCGAATACTGATTGTCCACGGCCCGAATCTGAACCTGTTGGGGATGCGCGAGCCATCCATCTACGGCGATCAGAATCTCGAGACGATCAACTCACTCATCGAGCAGGAAGCCCAGGAATTGGGACTCGAAGTGCGCATCATGCAGTCGAACCACGAGGGAAAGATCGTAACGGCGATCCACGAGGCGCACGGGTGGGCCGACGCGATCATCATCAACCCGGCCGGCTACACACATACCAGCGTCGTGATCTTCGATGCCCTGGAAGCGGTCAGGCTTCCGGCTATCGAGGTTCACCTTAGCCACCTCCACGCTCGGGAGGAGTTCCGCAAGGTCTCCGTGACTGGGCGCGCCTGCTGCGGCCAGATCATGGGCTTTGGGGGGATGAGCTACTTGCTCGCACTGCGCGCGGCCAAGCACGTTGTTGAAAGGACCCGACAGTGAGCTTCGCGACCCGCGCCCAGTCGTTGCGCGACAGGCTGGAGGAACTGGAGGTCGATACCGTCGTCCTCTCGGCTCCTGCCAGCGTCCGATATGTCACCGGGTTCTCGGGCGAGGGCTGGGGGATTGTGGATGATAGCACCACTGTCATCACCGACAGCCGCTACCAACTCCGGGCCAAGCAGGAATCGCCCGATGCGGAGCTGATCGTCCGCACGGGCAACATGAAGGGTCCGGTCTGCGAGTATCTCACCGAGTCCGAGGCCGAACGGATCGGCTTCGAGGCAGATCACCTGACCGTCAGTCAGCGGGATGAGCTACAAGAGGAACTGGATGGCATTGAGCTTGTGGCGCTCAAGTCGCTGCTCCGCGAGGCACGGATGGTGAAAGATGAGGAGGAACTGGACCTCCTGCGCCGGGCGATCGCGGCAACCGATCGGGCCTTTGCGGAGATCGCGGGAACGCTTGAGCCCGGAATCACCGAGAAGCAGTTGGCGCTGGAGATCGAGCGACACCTGTTGCTGGCGGGCGGGGACAAGCTGTCTTTCGACACCATCGCGGCTTCGGGCCCCAATGCGGCGCACCCCCATGCTGAGCCGTCCGATCGGGAGCTGCAATCGGGCGACGTCGTGAAGCTGGACTTCGGCGCTCAGATTCGCGGCTACCACGCCGATCTCACCCGCACGCTCTTCCTGGGCGAGCCCGACGAGAAGCAGTGCGAGATCTACCGGACCGTGCTGGAGGCCCAGACACAGGCGATCGAGGCCTGTCGCGCCGGCATGTCGGGCAAGGATCTCGATAGCGTGGCGCGAGAGGTCATTGAGGCGGCCGGCTACGGCGACGCATTCGGCCACGGGCTCGGCCATGGGGTGGGCCTCGAAGTCCATGAAGGGCCGACTCTCGGTCAAACGAGCGAGGACACCCTGGCCGCCGGAATGACGGTCACCATCGAGCCGGGGATCTACCTGGAGGGTTGGGGTGGAGTGCGCATCGAGGATGTGGTGCTGGTGACGGACGACGGTTGCGAGACGCTCAGCGCGGCCGCCAAGCTTGATATTGGCTGAACCGTAGTCTCCTTCGCTGACACCCCGCGAACGGCCATGGGCACGTGCTCGGTCTGCGGCAAGCAAGGGAAGCGGATCGCCGATGCGATCGGCGTGTGCGGCCAGTGCGTGGTTCCGGCTGTGCGCGACGATCCCGAGCTCCCCAGCCGGATTCACGCCGTTCCCCGCGAGGAGTTCGGCCTGCCCACAGCGCGGTCGGGCGCGGGCGCCCTGTGCTCGCGCTGCGTCAACCAGTGTCGCGTCCCCGAGGGCGAGGCGGGACTCTGCGGTGTGCGCCACAATCGGGACGGCACGGTTGTGGGTCGAGACGGACGTGCCGCAGTCCAGTGGTACCACGACGCGTTGCCCACCAATTGCGTGGGCATGCCCTTCTGCGCCGGCAGCGAGGGCGTGGGGTACCCCCAGTACTCGGTTGCCGAGGGGGAAGAGCGCGGATACAAGAACCTGGCTGTCTTCTACCAGGCATGTGGCTTTGACTGCCTCTTCTGTCAGAACTGGCACTTCCGGGACGGCCTGCGGCGGCCGTCACTGCGGACTGCCGAGCAGCTTGTCTCGGCCGCTGACCGCCGAACGACGTGCATCTGCTACTTCGGCGGCGATCCGACGCCCCAGATCGAGCATGCCCTGGCCGCAGCCCGTCTCGCGCGCCGCGAGCGGGGCGACGGTGTCTTGCGCATCTGCTGGGAGACGAACGGGAGCATGAACCTCCGTCTGGCACAGCAGGCGATGGAGCTTTCGCTTGAGTCGGGGGGCTGCGTGAAGTTCGACCTGAAGGCCTTCACCCCGGAGCTTCACCAGGTGCTGTGCGGGACGAGCAATCGGTGGACGCTGCGCAACTTCCAGCGGCTCTCCGAGATGGCTGATGCACGCCCCGATCCGCCGGCCTTGATCGCCAGTACCTTGCTTGTTCCGGGCTACGTCACGGCGGAAGAGGTGGGGCGGATCGCGAGCTTCATCGCCTCGTGCAACCCGGGCACTCCGTACGCCCTGCTGGGCTTCCATCCGCAGTTCTACATGAGCGACTTGCCCGTGACGTCACGCCAGGAGGCCGAGGCCTGCCTGGCCGCCGCACGGGAGGCCGGCCTGAGCCGCGTGCGCCTGGGGAACGAGCACCTGCTCAGATGACCGGCACAGGTCCCGGCCGGCTACGCCGGCAGAGAGGCGCGTCGGAGCTGGAGCTCCGACCGACGCGCAGAGCTGACCGTTCGGGCCTACTCGACCGGATAGAAGATGACCTTGTCCAACACCAGATTCCGGTCCTCGTCGGGCGGCCGGTACAGGTCGTTGGTGAACCTGAGCCTCAGATCGTGCACTCCTGCCGGGAGGTCCGCCTCCAGGAAGTAGGAGTTCGGGCCCGCTGATGTCGTCTGCACCTCGCCAAATACAGTGCCGCCCAACGCCACCTCGACCGCCGGGTATACCCCTTCTGCCGCGGACCCGCCGGCGACGACCTCCAGCCTGTACCTCGCTGCGCGGGCCACCTCGACCTCGGTCTGTATGTAGCCGCCCGCGCCGAAGTGCGCCATGCCGCCGCGTTTGGCGAAGTGCGGCATTCCCTCCTGGGGCTCCATGTCCTCGGCTTCCACGGCCACTCCCGTTTCTGCCTGGAAACGGGCACCAAGGCCCGTGAGGAGGCCGCAGATGAAGCGCGAGGCCTTGGCTGCGTTCCGTGCCTCGATGCCCCAGGTGATGTTGTCGATGACCACGGAGCCCTTGCCCCGGGGCAGGCGGGCCAGAGCAGCCGGCTTCGTCAGGAGCGACACCCGATCGCTGGCCTCGCTGGGTGCGATGAGGATCGTCTTCAGGTAGAGGTTCCGGTCCTCGAGCGGCGGGTTGGAGCCATCGTTGATGAACGCCACCTCCACTTTCTGCTCGCCCTCAGCCACTTCGCCGTAGGTCGTGTACGTCTGCCAGTCCTCACCCTTCACCGCGATAGTCCCGATCTGCTCTCCGCCAACTCGGACTGCAGCCATGGGATACACTCCATCGCAGGGCGTCCCTCGCGCCACGAGCCCGAAGACATACTCGCCGGCCTGGGGGAACCGCGCGGTCAGCGCGCCGACACCGGCACTGGCGAAGACGACGCCCTCCTCGTGGGGGCCGACGTAGGTGCCGGCCAGGTCCAGATCAAGGGCCGGATAGCTCTCCGCTTCGTCGGGGTCAAGGGTCTTCTCGAACACCGCGGCGGCCGTGGTCATGGCCAGAGGCGTTGTGGCCCACGCGATGCCCTTGTGTTCGCCGAGCCAATACAAGTCCTCGTTCGTGAACGAGAACAGCAGCGG
>CBFDAZ010000465.1:0-5090 GCA_965602825.1 uncultured bacterium | reverse complement strand
CACTCGTAGATGATCGCGCATTCGTCGATGCCGGGCGAAGTCACCATCTCGCTCGCGAGGGCGGTCAGGCTTTTCTCCGTCATCTTGTCGTGATCCCGGCCGGAGACAGTCCCGCAGAAGGTCGCCACGTCCGCCAGGGATTCGGGCGGGATATTGACCGTGAAGTCGCCGGTGTGCTCGATGCACTGGTACGTGTAGCGCGAGGGGCGCACCAGAACCACCCATATCGGCTTGCCCCAGACGATACCGATGTTCCCCCAGCCGATCGCCATCGGGTTGGGCTTGCCGCTCTGGTCAACTGACAGCAGCAGGGCCCCGTAGTCTCCCATGACCCGGCAGACCTTGTCGAAGTACTCCGTATATTGGATAGGCTCTTTGGCCACGGCATTCCCTCCCCGGGTTCGTGTAGCGGAACGATAAGGGCGCGACAAGTCGCGCCCCCGAAGCACGAACGCAACCAGACTCGAGAGCCTGGGCTACGCGCCTGTCTTGTGGCCGCAGTTCGCGCAGAACTTCGCTCCCGCGGAGAGTTCGGCCCCGCATTCGGTGCAGTGGGCCGCCCCGACCGGCATCGCCTCACCGCAGTTCGGACAGAACTTCGCCCCCGCGGGCGCGTCGCCCTGGCACTTCGGGCACGTCGCGGTCGCCGCTGCCGCGCCGGCTGCAGGAGCTGCCGGTTCCGCGGGCTTCCCCTCAGTCGAATCCGTTCTCGCCTGTTTCATCGCGTCGGCCATCGCTGCGCCCATCCCCATTCCGGCCCCCAGTCCTGCCCCGATCTGCATCCCGCCTCCGCCGGCACCCGGTTGCTGAGCCATGTCCCCGATCGCCTGCGCGGTGCGGAACTGCGTGAAGCGGCCCATGTCCCCCACCGCCTCCATCGAGGTCCGCTCGTCAATCATCTTCTGGACCTCTTCAGGCGGCGTGATGGCCTCAACTAGCAGATCGATCAGCTCAATCCCGTACTTGTCGAAGTCCTCTCGCGTACGCTCGCGCACTGCGACGCCGATCTCGTCGTACAATGCGGCCAGGTCCAGGATGGACTCCAGCACCTCGCCGAGGGTATCGGTGAAGCGGGCCACAATGAAGTTGCGCATCCACACTTCGACGCTCTGGGCGTCGTAGCGGCTCTCCGTGCCGACCACCTTGTTGACGAAGAGCTGCGGCTCCGCGATGCGGCATGTGTACAGGCCAAAGGCGCGAAGCTGCACCATGGCCAGCTCTTTGTCGCGGAACAGGACTGGTGAGCGGGTACCCCACTTGAGATCGGTCAGCGTGCGCAGGTTGCAGAAGTAGACTTCCGCCTGGAACGGTGTCTCGCCGCCGAATGGGATGTTGATGAGTCTCTGCAGGATCGGCACGTTCATGGTCGTGAGCGTGTGCCGGCCGGCGTGGAACGTATCCAGCGCCTTCCCGTCGCGGTAGAACACCGCTGCCTGGCTCTCGCGCACAGTCAACTGCGCCCCCAGGCGGATGTTGCCCGGTCCTGCCGCCGGCCAACGATGGACGAGTTCGTTGCCGCTCGTATCTCGCCACTCGATGACGTCAATAGCGTCCATGGCGTATCTCTCCTATTGGATTGTCCAGTGGAGTTGAGACCGAAGCGCTGCTATCCCTCCGCGGCTCCCGGCTGGTCGGCCTCTCCGGAACTGCCTGTCGGTAGCGGTCCCGGCGCCGCCCGCTTGGTGAAGATCTCGAAGAGATCGATCGGCAGCGGGAAGATCGTCGTCGAGTTGTTCTCGGTGGCGATCTCCGCCAGCGTCTGCAGGAACCGTAACTGCAAAGCGGGAGGCGACTTCCCGATGATCGTCGCCGCTTCGGCCAGCCGCTGAGAGGCCTGGAACTCGCCTTCGGCGGCAATGATCTTGGCCCGCCGTTCGCGCTCGGCCTCCGCCTGCTTCGCGATGGCTCGCTGCATCTCTTCCGGCAGCTCGGCGTCCTTGACCTCGACGGCTGTGACCTTGACCCCCCACGGGTCGGTGGCCGCGTCGATGATGTGCTGCAGCTTCTGGTTGATCTGCTCTCGCTCGGCGAGCAGCTCGTCCAGCTCGGCCTGCCCCAGCACGCTGCGCAGGGTCGTCTGCGCCATCTGGGAGGTGGCCACCCAGTAATGCTGAACCGCGACGACGGCGCGCTCGGGGTCAAACACCTGGAAGTAGCAGACGGCATTGACCCGCACTGTCACGTTGTCGCGGGTGATGACCTCCTGCTTGGGGACATCAAGTGCCACCACACGGAGGTCCATCTTCACCATCCGCTCGATGACCGGGATGACGTAGAACAGGCCGGGCCCGCGCGCCCCCACAAGGCGGCCGAGCCGGAAAACAACACCCCGCTCGTACTCGTTGACCACGCGAATGCCGCTAAGCAAGACGAGCAGGAAGAAGCCCGCCACAACGGCCAGGAATACCCAGATCGTCTCCATGGAGATCACTCCGTCCTTTCTGTTAGGCGCCCGGCGCCCCAGCCTCCTGCACCGGCTCAGCCTCTCGCACGGTCAACCGCAGTCCTTCTACTTCGAGCACTTCCACGCTGCTGCCCTGCTTGATTGCGGGCCCCCGCGTGTCGGCGTCCCACCACGTTCCGCCCACGAAGACCGTCCCTTTCGGGTCGATATCGGTGCGGGCCTCCCCGATCTGGCCGACGATGCCCGCGGCACCGGTCACGACCTTCCGCTTCTGGCTCCTGACGATCGCTCCGAGCGCGAAGACGAAGAACGCAACCGTGGAGGCAACGACACCGGCGATCAGGGGACGCGAGACCTGCATCTCAGGTGAGTCGATAAGGATCAAGGAGCCGATGGCGAGAGCCGTGGCGCCTCCCACGGTCAGAATCCCGTGCGTGGGCGTCAGAAGTTCGCCGAACAGCAGCGCAATGCCCACCACGATCAAAGCGAAGCCGGCGAAGTTGACCGGCAATACCGACAGCGACCAGAGAGCCAGGATCAGGCAGATGGCCCCTACGATCCCGGCTCCGCCGAAGCCGGGGGACTTCAGCTCGAAGATCAGCCCATAGACCCCGAGCATCATCAGGATGTAGGCCACGTTCGGGTGAGCGATGCGGAAGAGCAACGACTCGCGCCAGTTCATCGGGAGGAGTTCCCAGGCAGCGCCGGCCGTCCGCAGAACGCGCTCGCCAGACTCGACCGTGACCTTCTTCCCGTCGGCCTGCCGGAGGAAGTCATCCGTGTCTTCCGCGATGAAGTCCACGACCCGGAGTTTGACCGCCTCAGTGGCCGTGGCCGAGACGCTCTCACGCACCGCCCTCTCGGCCCAGTCGGCGTCTCGGCCTCGGGCGTCCGCGAGGTTCCGGATCAAAGCCACGGCATCGTTCGTCGCCTTCTCGGTGAGCGTCTTGAGCTGCTCGCCGCCCGGGCCCTCTCCCGAGTCATCCCCCGGCCCACTCAGTATGGGGTGCGCCGCCCCCAGGTTGGTCGAGGGCGCCATACCCGCTATATGGGCTCCTATCGTGATGAACGTCCCTGCCGACCCGGCCCGGCCCCCCGCCGGCCACACGTGCACACCGATCGGCACCTCAGACGCCAGGAAATCCTGCGCGATTTCACGGGTGCTCTGCAGCTGGCCGCCGGGCGTGTCGAGACGGATGAGCACCATTTGCGCTCCCCGCGCCACCCCGACCCGGATGCCGCGCTTGATGTAGCCAACCAGCACCGGGTTCACGTCCCCACTGACGGTCAGGACGACAACGGTGCCGGCCTTGCCGTTGTCCTTCTGCGCGGCTACCATCGCGGCCAGGCATACGGCTGCCACGGACGCCCAGCACGCAATGTGGCCGAGGCGTTTGAGGCCCGCTCTTCGACCGCTGTCTGCCATTCCCGTGCGCTTTGGCTTCATCTCAGTCCTCACGCGCCGTACACCTCGAACCCGATCGGGTCGGTCGGCTCCAGCAGGAGCGCTCTGTCCCCTCCGTGGCTCCTGGTGACAAACAGCCGTCCCTGCGCCTCGTCCGCATACTGCCAGAACTCGACCCGGTCAAAGCCGGTTGCGCCGGTATCGGTGGCCGTCTCCACATCCGCCTTGCCCGATGAGACCATGCGGAGAGACCGTTCGCCGGCTTTGACAACCTCATCGCCCGGTGCACCCTCGGGCGAGCAGACATCTCCCGCCAGCAGTTGCCGGTCGGCGCGGGCCAGGATCAGCCAGGCCCCCCCCGAACCCAGCCGCAGCATCCACTCGACCCACGTCGCGCGGGGCCCCCGATACGTGGTCTGGCTGACGACGACGTAGTCCTCGCCCTCGTAGGTGACTACGTCGCCTGGCTTGACCGCAAAGTCGTCGTTCATGCGCTTCTCGCTGTGGGCAGCCGCCGACCACCTGCGCGGTGCCGGCCGTGTCCCTGCCCCGTCTCAGGGCACCAACTGACCGGCCACCTGCTCGCGATTGCGGATCATGTGTTCGAGTTGGTCGAGGCTCGATTCAACACCCGAGACCGCGCCGGCCATCTCATCTTCGCCGACGGCCTCAAGCTGCTCGATCGCGGCGTCGAGATCGGCTATGAACTGCTTGAGTGAGACATCGTATTCGTACAGCCGGTCGAGTTCCTCTTCCCTGATCTTCACTGCCGAGAACCATCCCGTATAGCCCGAATCCGCGTAGCGTAGGAGATCGGTGACCTTCTCCAACTGCTTTCCCAGGCTGTCCAGGGCGGTCATCTGTTTCAGCTTAGCCTGTTTCGCCAGGTCGCCCGTTAGCGACCGGATCCTGGCATGGGCTTGCTCCAGCAGGCCCACCAGGTGCTGGCGGACCATGCGATCCGCCTCCCGTCGCGTCTCCCGCTCGCGATACCCTTTGAAGCCCGGGATCCAGTCAAGCAGCCGTTGCGCGGGGGTCTCATCGCCTCGGATCCGGTCTCTTAAGTCGCCCATGCCGTCAGCTCCCTCGGATTTGTTCGCGAGTATGACCTGTTTGGCCCAGGTACTCTCTGCAAAGATGTTGCCGGAGGCCGGCTCGCCGACCCGCCGGTCCTTGTCTGCTCTCTTCGCCAATCTCACCGGTTATCCTGCCCCGAAGATTTCCGCGTCGTTCGTGCCGACGGGTCTTCCGACCCGTCGGTGTGGCGGGCTGGAAAGCCCG
>CBFDAZ010000464.1:0-5102 GCA_965602825.1 uncultured bacterium | reverse complement strand
CAGTCATTGTCTGGTAGCTCTCAGTATGGTCGCTACACCCATGGGGTGGCCGTGCAGACGGATGTCCACAAAGCCAACGTCCTCCAGGAGCTCCGTCATCTCCTCGATGCTCAGGAACTCGGCTATCGAGCTTGCCAGATACCGGTACGCGCCGATCCGCCGGGGTGCCACCAGGTACGTCACGGCCGGGATGATGGCCTTCAGCCCCAGGCGCTTGAGTAGACCCCAAGGGCCGGTCGGCCGGAAGAACTCAAGGATCGCCAGCCTTCCGCCAGCTTCGAGCACCCGATGCGCCTCGGCCAGCCCGGCGCGAACGCTTCGCAGGTTGCGGAAGCCGAAGGCGGCCGCGAGCCCCGTACAGGACCCATCCGACAGGGGCAGAAAGCAGGCATCGCCGGCCACGGGCAGTACGGAACCGTTAGCCGTAGCGGTGGCGAGCTTGGCCTGGCCGAGCCGTAGCATCTCCTCGGCAAAGTCGAGCAGCACGACCCGAGACCCGGGATAACGACGGCTGAGCTCCAGGGCCAGGTCGCCCGTGCCCCCGCAGACATCGACGATCGTGTCGCCGGGCTCGGCCCGGATGAGGCGCGCAGCGGCCCGACGCCAGCGTTGGTCGCCACCGAAACTCAGCAGGCGATTCAGCAGGTCATACGTCGGCGAGATGCCGTCGAACATCTCCCTGATCGCCGAGGGATCCCGGGAGCTCAGTCGAGGCCCAGATCGGCCCAAAGTTGGTCGATCCGGTCCTTGACCTCTTCGGTCATCGTGATCTCGCTGGGCCATGGCCTCTGGAAACCCTCTTCCGGCCACTTCCTGGTTGCGTCGATCCCCATCTTGCTGCCGACGTTCGGTTGCGGGGAGGCGTGGTTGAGCACGTCCACCGGGCCTTCGACGAACGTGACGTCCCGCTGTGGATCGATGTTGTTGAGGGCTTTCCACACCACCTCGGCGGTGTCCTGGACGTCCACGTCGGCATCGCAGACCACCAGGACCTTGGTGAACATCATCTGACCCATGCCCCACAGGCCGTGCATGACCTTGCGCGCGTGGCCGGGGAAGCGTTTGCGTATCGACACCAGAGCGAGGTTGTGGAAGACGCCCTCGATGGGCAGGTTGATATCGACGATCTCCGGGAACGTCAGCCTCAATAGCGGCAGGAAGATCCGCTCGGTCGCCTTCGCCATGGTGCAGTCTTCCATCGGTGGCCGGCCGACAACCGTTGCCGGGTAGACGGGTTCGCGCCGGTGCGTCATGCACGTGACGTGGAAGACGGGGTAGTCGTCGGGCAGCGAGTAGTAGCCGGTGTGATCGCCAAACGGGCCTTCGCGTCGGACCTCGCCGGGCTCGACGTATCCCTCCATAACGATTTCGGCAGCCGCCGGCACTTCGAGGGGGACGGTCTTGCACGGCACCAGTTCGACCGATTGCTTGCGGAGGAAGCCGGCAAAGATCATCTCATCTACGTCTTCCGGCAAGGGCGCGGTCGCCGCATAGGTGATGGCCGGATCGCCACCCAGAGCAACCGCCAGGGGCATCCGAGTGCCGAGTTCGACGTGCCGGCGGTAGTGGCGCGCGCCGACCTTGTGGACATGCCAGTGCATCCCCGTGGTCTTCTCGTCGTAGACCTGCATCCGGTACATGCCGACATTGCGGACGCCCGTGTCCGGGCATTTGGAGAACACCATCGGGAGAGTGACGAACCGCCCGCCGTCCTGTGGCCAGCACTTCAGGATCGGCAGATCCAGAAGGCTGAAGTCATCCGTCTTGGCCACTTCCTGACACGGGCCCGACGAGACCGTCTTCGGTAGATAGCGGGACATGCCCAGCAGCTTGACACCGGCGCGTACCTTCTCGCCCAAGGTGGCTGGTGGCTTCTGCGTGAGGAGCGCCTCGATCTCGCCGGCGACCTCCTCGACATCACCGACACCCAACGCCATTGCCATGCGCCGGGGTGAGCCGAAGGCGTTCGTGAGGACGGGGATGTCGTAACCGCAGACATCCTCGAACAGCAGCGCGGGACCGTGGCGCTTGCAGACCCGATCGGTAATCTCGGTGATCTCAAACTCGGGGCTTACGGAGGCGGATATGCGCCGGAGCTCGCCGCTTCGCTCTAGACGCCCGATGAATTCGCGAAGGTCCCTGTAGGCCATCCGTTCCTTTCCCGGTCGGCGGGGAAGGCATTATAGCACCAAGCCCTGTACGCAACAACTCGGATCGCGCTGACTCGCAACGAAGCACGGCCGTGCGGGCCGCGGGTGCCCGGAGAGGAGTCAAAGCGTGCGTAGAGGCCGTTGACCATACCCCGGTGCGGCACCCGGAAAGGATGAACATGCCCGCGCGGGAGACGGCCTGTGCGGGCCTACGGCGGTGCTGTGGTGTACGAGGGGCTTCAGCCCCGATGCCGTTCGTCGTGCGTGGCCACGATGGCGGGCCTGGAGGCCCGCCGGCACGGGAGGAATCTGAAATCTCCGAAGCAGTCAGAGCAGCGGGGCTGGAAGTCGGCTACTGCCTTGGTCGAGGGGACAGAACCGGGCTGGCGGATCAGAAGCGCAGCGTTGTCGGCGAATAGCTCCCGTTCAAGGCGCGCAGCGGCCACCGGACGCCACCCTCACTCGTGCGGGTACTGCCACACGATGTCGCACTGCATGTCGTCAGCCGGCTCGTGGTTCTGCGTTCTCCCAAAGGGCCAGCGCCCTGGCTTTCCGCCGTCGTCGCGCAGATTCGGCCCGACGCTGTAGAGGATGAAGTCCGCTCGCCGCGGCTTGTACACGAACTCCCCCTCCCCAAACTGGTCCATCGGCACGTCCCACCCCGACGCCCGCAGCTCCTGCAGGCTCGCGGGGTAGGCCCTGTGCTGCTGGTAGTAGTACTGGAGGCCGACCACCACCCGGAGCAGGTCCAGCGACACCTGCCACGCGTCCATGCTCCGCACCCACCACACCGGGTGCCACGCCACGGCTCGGGTAGCCGGCGCCCACCACGGGGCCCGCGCCTCATCGCCGTGGCTCTCTATCTCGCGCCACGCCTGCGCTCGTTCGCGGATCGAGGCGCGCAGAACCTCGTCCCACCCGTCCATGTACTCGAGGTACCGCACCTGATCCATGTCACGCCACGGGCCGAACAACGCTCCCCCATAGCGCCGCCAGAACCGCCACTCCAGTGCTTCAGGCACCGGCGCGACGCCCTGACCACGCACGTAACTCCTGCCTTCTCGCTCCTTGAGTAGCCTGAACACGTACAGCCCCGTCAGCCTCTCCCGGTCCCACCGCTCCACGAGTGTGGCCCCCCCGTCGAGGCGGGCGAGTTCCTCTGCCAGGGCGTTCGCAGCGTCGGCGGGCAGCCGCAGCTCGGGCAGCAGCGCGGCGACGGTTACCATCCCTACTGCAGCCGTGCTGCCGAGACCGGCAAGAACCGTCGGCTCCTCTGCCATGTGCCGGCTCACCACGAAGATCAGACGCAGACACTCCAGGGCCAGCTCGTCCTGTCCGGTCCGCTCGGCGACCAGGGCGTTCGCAGCGAGGAACCTCCGCACCCTGTGTGGGTCCCTCATGCCCGGCTGGACCCCAAGTGGTTGATACCAGTTGCGCTCGAACTGACAGTGCGGCCGCCGGGCGGCCTCCCGAATCAGGTCCAGGGCCGGCCGGTCCAGCGCGACGAGTCGCGTGAGACCCTCAAGCTCCGCGGGAGTGAGGCCCCCGCGCAGCCCTCCTAGGGAGGCCATGGGGTCCTGGTACCCAATGCTGAGCGTGCTCTCCGACCCGGCCGCCGACGGGTCCCAGCCGCCCGCGTACTCGTGGAGCTTCACCCATGCCGCAGCCGCGGTGTACAGGGGGGCCGCGTTCTCATTGTCGGGGACCCCGGGGGGTTTGAGGTCCCACGCCCTCACCGGCTTGCCCGCGGCCTCCAGTGCGTTGACCTTCGCGGTTACCCGACCGTCGGCGTAGATGCACAGCGCTATGTGAAGCACGCCACAGACAAGCAGCACTACCAGCGCCCACTTCAGGCCCGGCCGCCAAGCCCGTCGGACAAAACGTCCCGGCCTCGACTGCCACAGCCACTCCCATGCATGGCGGAACGTTGGGACACTGGCTGTCCACCCGGCCCTGCGCTCGCTGTTAGACATGACTCCGCTCCTCCGCTCTGGGATCCCCTGCCGGTGGACCCTGACTCCGCGATTGCGACTCGGCCTCGGCCGGGGGCTCCGCCTCCGGCTCGGGTGGCTCGGGCAACTCCCCGGTGGCGGCGAGGTGTTCGAGCATGGCAGGCCGAAGGAGCCGCAGAGGGCCCGGCTCGATGGGGCGAGTCGGCAGCAGTCGCGCCGCGCCAATTCCCACTACCCCCTCCAGCTCCTCGAACTGGTCCCTGTCAACAGGCGTACCGGCCTGGAGCCCAGCCGGACCCCCGGTTCCGGGGCCCAGACTCCCGCTCCGAACCTCCGCTCGGTGTGCGAAGAACCAGGCCACGAGCCACACGGCGGCTGCCGCCAGCACCAGGCGCCGGACCGCGCGCCCGTCACGCCGGGCCCGCAGCCGAGCGCTCCCCTCCGCGACCGCGCCGCCCACCAACTCGTCCCAGCGCGCGTCGTCCGTCTCCGGAGGCGCCAGCGCGCCAAGCTCCTGCACGAGCCTCTGGCTCTCCTCGCCAAACGCCGAGCAAGCGCGGCAGCGGCTCAGGTGCTCGCCAAGGGCCTTCGCCCGGACCGCAGACAGCGGCTCGTCCAGTTGCCGCTCGATCAACTCGCGTGCTACCTCGCAGTCCACAGTTGGTCACCTCCCATGCGCCTTCGGCGGCCGGGCTACGGCAGCCCGACGGAGCTGACGCCGAGCATGGTGGAGTCTCGACTTCACCGTCCCCACAGGTACCCCGAGCGCCTCGGCGGCCTCCGCCACCGACAGTCCCTCGAGGTGCCTGAGGCAGACGGCCGCCCGCTGGTCAGGGGGCAGTCGGTCCAAGGCCTCCTGCAGCCGCTCCCGGGACTCGCGGCGCTCATACGTGCCCGCCGGGTCGGCCTCCACGCTGCCGTGCCGGTCCCCCAGGGGCACCTCAGGGGACTCCGGGTGCCGGTTCACCCAGTTGAGGGCCGTTCGAGTGGCCACCGACGC
>CBFDAZ010000463.1:0-5104 GCA_965602825.1 uncultured bacterium | reverse complement strand
GGAAGGGTGCGGGAAACCGGCTCTTTCTCAAAAGAGCGGGTTGCCCGCGACGTCCGTTCTCAGAAGCCCGGGTCAGGGCAGCCGCCACCGAATGGCCTCGGCTTGCCAGCCACCGACTGGCCGGAAGCGGGCATCGAGCCGCGTGGTACCGGTGATGGTGACGATGGTTCCGTCGGCCAGCGCGACGCTCGAGGGGTACCCCATGCCGCCGCTGATGTGGTATATCTCCGGTTGCCACGTTCGGCCCTCGTCGTTGCTCACCCGCGCACGCATCTCCGCCTGTTCGTAGGGGTAGCGGCGATCGTGCACCAGGACGACACGGCCGTCGGGCGCTTCCACAAGCTGCCCGTGGCACTCGCCGAAGACGAGTAGGGCACGCCCCTGACTGTCGCGCAGCGCACCGAGTTCGCCCCATGTCCGACCTTTGTCGGCCGACGCGCCGACCCAGACGTGCTTGAACACGCTCTTGGCCTGCTTGCCGTTGGCTGGGTTCTTCCACGCCGGATCGCCCCCGAGCGCCTGGATCTCGTCGGGTGTCTCCCCTGGTTTGGCAGGGCGCTGGTACCGGAAGGCCCCAAGCAGCCGCCCGGAGGCAAGCTGAATGACGTGAGCTTCATGGCAATCGGGGGACGTCGCGTAGGCTTCCGGGAAGCTCCGGCCGCCGTCTGTTGAGGCGAACAGGCTGTGCACCAACTCCCGCTCCTCGCCTCGGTCCGTCCAGCGACACATCGGGAGGACGATCGTGCCATCGCTCAATTGAGTCAGCGACAGGAAGCCCTCGCCGACATTCTCGAACGGATTACACGGGATCTCGCATGTCTGCTGCCAGGTCTCGCCGGCATCCTCGGATCGCCAGATTCTCACGAGCTTCCGCCACGCCGGGTCCTCGTTGTTGACCGCGGTCACCAGCAAGAGCGCGTCATCAGCCAGCACCGTGAAGGCCAGGAAATGGCAGTCCTCGGTCATCGGCAGGATCCGCGACGTCCACGTCCGGCCGCCATCGCCGGAGTGGAAGATCCGCTCGAAGCCGAGAGTGCCCTGGTGTTGGCTGCCGACGGAGTACCCGATGGCGGCCCAGATTTCGCCCTTGGAGTCGAGCGCGGCATTCACCTCGGCACGGGCGTTCAGCTCGGGATAGTCAAGCTGAACGCGCTCAGCGGGCAGGCGGTCCACCACCTCGCCATCTCGCTCGACCACAATCACGCGCCGATCACTGTTGAAGCCTTCGCATCGAACGGAAGGGTTCTGCAGAAGCATACCTGCTGCCAATACCAGGGAGCTTGCCACTTGGATCACCGTCCCCTTGTCCAGCGGAAGGCGCGAGTTGCAGTCGTGTGCCGGGCCGCCGGTCCACCGGCCCTCATCGTGCAGCCAGGGGGACCGACACGACTGGGACAGTATTGGGCATCAGGGCGATCTCGTCCTGCCAGGGCGCAAAGCCCGCCTTGTCAACTCGGAGGGTCACCCGGCGCCCACTCTCCCCCACCTCAATGGCAATCGCCGCGGGCGTGCAGCCGCGATACTGTCCGTCCACGAGTATCCGGGCCTCCAACTGGTTCGACCTGACGAACACGAGAGCGTACTGCTCAGGCGGCGTCCTGCCTTTCTGCAGAGCCCAAAGATGCGGCGACCAGAACTCGAGGGCCGAGGGGGGAGGCTGAGAGGATGTACTGAGTCTCCGAAGGTCGGTCTGTTCGTAGCCCAAGCCGGCCTCGTCGAAGAGGCCCATGCACATCATGAGCTGATGCCGGACGCGGGTCTCCAGGCCCAGCGCCCTGCACGTCTCTATGCTCGTCGCTGGTACGCCAAGCTTCGACCACGCGCAGTAGGTCGGGCACGTCTCGTGCGGCTCGACGAAGATCTCGAACCTGTGCAGCGGATTGGCGATCTCGGGGTTGACGCGGTCGATGCAGCGCTGGAAGAACCTGTTGAGTACGGAGAAATCGTGGCAGAGGGTGTAGCCGTAGCGTTCCGGGTCCCGCTTGTGGAAGCCAATGGACTCATGCAAGGTGACCAGGAGGCCCGGCCGGTGGTAGTCGATCATGCACCAGATCCCGTGCGCCAGGCGCTGCATGTCGGAACCGTTGGGATCGCCGGGGAACATGGCGTTCATGTTGCCCGGGTAGGCGCGGACATTGCGGCGGATGGCCGCCTTGTGGGCCTCCGGCAAGACGATGAGCGTTCCCCGGGTGATCCGCCAGTTGACCAGCCGCCGTGCAGCCAGGTAGCCGGCCGTCTCGTCACCGTGCAGGCCGCCGATGACGCACACCTTCGGCCCGTAATCCTCTTGCGTCGACTTGACGGTGTACTCGGTCGCGTACGGCGTCCCGGACATGATGGGGTGCCGGACAACGGTCTCTGCAGACCCGCACCCAGCCAGGTTGAGGAGCAAGAGGCCGACCACAGGGAGTGCACGCCAAGCACGATCGCGAGGCCGGCCGCTGCAGGGGATTGCGCTCGGTGCGGAGCTGCTCATGGCTCAAGTCCGCCTGGCACCAGAGTGGGCCAAGACATGGGGGCCCGTTCTGCCGATGGACATTCTAACATGCCCGGAGGTCGTTTGCCACCGATACACAACTTGATCTGCGATGGCAGGCAGGTGCCCGATGACCAGAATCGGAGAGGCAATCCATGCACACCAGACGACATCTGAACGAGACGACGGGAGCCCATCCCTTCGACCACGATCCCGCAGCTCACGCTCCCCACATCTTCTTCATCACCGTCGATATGATCCCCCGCGAGAGCTACGACCCGGAGAGCCCGATCCGCGAGCATCTGAGAACACCCAACCTCGACCGGCTGATGGGCGATGGCGTCCGCTTCAGTCACGCCGTGAGCTGCTCGCCCCTGTGCGGGCCATCGCGGGCCGGTTACCTGACTGGCCGGTACCCCTACCTGACGGTGAATGAGGAGCGCGCCCACGACGGCTGGGCGGTGGCGCTCCGGCCTTCCGACGCGATCTTCCCGGAGTACCTCAAGGCCATCGGCTACAACACGAAGCACGCCGGTAAGTGCCACGTCGGCACGGCCAAGTTCATGGACGCCTTCGGCGAGAACGACACGCCGTGGAACCGCTGGGCGCCGCCGTTGACCGATGACGACGGCTACTTGCGCTACCTGCGCGAGCTGGGGGCCCAGCCACCCGTGTGGCGCAATCCGGTTACCGGTCTGCGGCCCGACCGCAAGACACCAGGGAACAGCTACGGTGGCTGGATCGAGCAGGCCGATGGCTCCGACTTCCCCGCTGCGGCGACCTATAGCGAGTACCTGGCCTGGCGGGCGGGCGAGAGCCTCAACAGCGCCCTCCAGCAGGGCCCCGATCGGCCGATCTACCTGCAACTCGACTTCTTCGCCCCACATCAACCCTTCCTGGTGCCGGGCAGCTACCGGGAGCGCGCCCGCGAGTTGGCAGAGCACATCGAGCTGCCACAGAGCTACCACGAGGCGATGGACCATCAGGGGAAGCCGTGGCCGCACGTGTACCAGCTCTATCTCCGGAACTGGGGGCTATACGACGAGGACACGACGCGCGAGTACATGCTGATGAACTTCCTGCAGATCGAGGCCCTCGATGCCGCGATCGGCCGGTTCCTGGCGGCTCTTGACGAGCGCGGCCTGTACGAGGATTCGCTGATCGTCTTCGCCGGCGACCACGGAGAGATGAACGGCGAGCGGGGGCTGATCGACAAGGGAGTCTACGGCCATCCGAAGGTAGCGCTGGTCCCGCTGTCGCTGAAGCTCCCCGGTGGTGAAGGCAAAGGAGCGCAGATCGACGCCCTGGTCTCGCTTCTGGACTTGGCGCCGACGTTCTTCGACATGACTGGCGTCCAGCCAACAGACCGCCTGGACGGCGAGTCGCTACTCCCTCTCATCCGGGGACAGAAGCGGGAGCGGCAGCAACCAGCGATCTTCGAGTGTGGCTGGCATGTGGGGCCAAACCCGGCGGTTTCGATCTTCGCCGAGCTGGATGGCAGACGACTCATGTACACGTACAACCTCACGTCGGACCTGGATGAGCTGTACGACCTCGATGACAGGCGCTATCGCGACCTCTCGCAGGACGCGGAGTATGGAGGTCAGAAGACCGAGATGATGCGCCGCCTGGCGTCCTTCCTGGAGGCCGATCCGCGCTGGACCTGCTACTGGCACACCTTCCGTCTCGGCAAGTACGAGCATCTGGACGTTGCGGAGGGCGACTTCCAGTTGTTCAGACCCGAGTGATCGCCGAGGAGGGCGCGATGCTATCGTTACTACTTCGTGCGCGGGACCCATTGATGCTCCTGTTTGCCGCGTCTGCCGCCGCAACACCTCAGGAGCCTCCGCCCTCTCGATCCACGGTCATCACCACCGTCGCCGGGACGAGCTTGAGCTACCACGTGGCCAAGCCGGAGGAGCTGGAGGGCATCATCCGCGACGTCGCGGCCCACGCCGACATCCTGTGGGTCGGCGTCGAGGGCTGGGACAAGGACATCCTCAGCTCCCCCCACAAGATCGAGCGCCTGCAGACCGTCATCGACCTGGCGCACAAGCACGGGATGGGCGTCGCCTTCGGGCTGCACTGGCACAGCCTGCTCCCGAAGGACGACGAGTTGGCCGAATGCCCCTTTGCCGGAGCGACGCTCAACCCCGAGACCGGACTGCCTGAGCCGGTGCGGAGATGGCGGTTCGGCAGTGACGAGGCCAGGGGCGAGTTTCGGGCGCGCCTGACGCGGTTGGCGGAGCTTCTCGATCGGCCGGTCGAGATGTTCTATCAGGACGAGATCATCATCGGCCAGCCGGGCCAGAACTTCTGGTACCAACCCATCAGCACCTACTGGACGAGCCCGACCTACACGGAAGAGGCGCTCGCGAGCTTCCGGGCCTACCTGGCCGGGCAGGGCTACGCGGAGACTCCCGAGGCCCGCTTCCCCGTCACAACGAAAGCCGTCGAACCGGGCGCAGCGGCCAATGAGGGGCTTCCTGCCGTTCCGCTCACCGAGGCGAACGATCACCTGCTGCAGGAGGACAACGACTGGCCCGGCAGCCCCCTCTGGCAGCACTGGTACACATGGCGAGAGATCGAGTACGCGAAGTGGCTCGACACCGCCACAACGGTTGCGGC
>CBFDAZ010000462.1:0-5108 GCA_965602825.1 uncultured bacterium | reverse complement strand
CTCAAGGTCGCCGCGTCCGGCAAGCCCTACCGGGATGAGTTCGTCATCAGTCACGGAGGGAGCCCGGTGGTCTTCGACGGGGGCAAGCTCTCACTCGAGGGCCGGCTGCTCCATCTGCGCTACACCGGCGACCGTCTCACCCGGATCGCTTTCGTACGCGCCACAAGCATCTCCCTGCCCGTGGCTGGTGGGCAAGCCGAGTTCCGGTTCGAGACAGCTACCGACGGGTACTTCGACCTCAGCGGCAGAGGGGGGTCCAGACGGGGCAGGCTGTACCTCGATCTGTCCAACCGCGTCCGGACTCGGGCCGTCGAGATCGCGCTGCCTGGCAGAGATCCCGTCGCTGTGGAGGCTGAAGTCGGGCGGCCTATTGCCATCAGGTGAGGCGCACTGGGCCGTGGTTTCGCCCACGTGCCAGCATCGTGTGTGTCGAGATGAACGCGCGCTACGTCTGCCGGACGAGTCGGACACCGGGGAGAGCCGAGATGTGGTCGATGATCTGAGGCGTGCGGCCGGGTCGCGCGTTCTCGATGTCAATGATGGCCACCGTGGAACTGCCATCGTCACTGGAGCTAACCTGCCTGACGACTGTCTCGCAACCGATGGCGCCGAACTCCTCAAGGAGCTTCGCCAGCGATAGCTGTCTGCGGTCCATCCTGACCTCCAGGCTGATAGCCATTGTCTCGCGGAAGAGCCGGCGCTCCGCCACCTTCAGGAAGGTGAGGCTCACGTAGAGCAAGAACGTAGCGGCCACCCCAGCTTCCCACCAGCCGATCCCCGCCGCCATGCCCACTCCGGCCACGGCCCAGATGGAGGCGGCAGTAGTGAGGCCGCGCACCGAGGCCCCGTGGCGGATGATCGTACCCGCGCCCAGGAAGCCGATACCCGTGATGATCTGCGCGGCGATCCGTCCGGGATCGTACGTATCCCCCGCCACCGCGATGGAGACGAGTGTGAACAGGCAGGCGCCCGCGCTAACCAACAGATGCGTGCGCAGCCCCGCCGGCAGGTCCCGTCGCTCGCGTTCCTGGCCGACAAGAGCGCCGAGTGCGGACGCCAGGATAAGCCGGGACAGCATCACCTGCCACGACATGTAGTCGAAATCCACTGTACTCATGGTCGCCCTTTCGACGATGGCGCCTTGTGCGTACGGCCTCTACAGGTCGATGTGCGCCCGATCCATGAGTGGTAGAAGATCGCGCGGGACGACCTCGACGATGGACTCGTCGTCCAACATCTCGCCCACCGCCTCCAGCGATAGCCCGGCCTCGCGCGCTCCCCGAATGATGTCGCCCAGCGCCTGTACGCTCTGAAGACCGTCCTGATGCATCAGTACGATGCCGCCGGGCCCAAGCCCGCGCAGGGCGTTCGCCACAATGGTCTCCGGAACCGTCACTCGCCAGTCCCCGGTATTCGTGGTCCACATCACTGTCGTATAGCCCAGGGCTTGCACGACCCGCAACGTCTGCTCCGTACAGGCTCCGCCCGGCGGACGGAACCAACGCATGCCCTCCACTCCGCAGGCCCGCTCGACGGCGGCATCACAGCCGCGGATCTGCGCCCAGACGCCTCGAGGGTTCAGTCGGCTGAGCCGCGGGTGAGCATACGTATGGTTGGCCAGCTCATGCCCGTCGCGGACGATCATCCGGGCCAACTCCGGGTACTGCTCGACCTTCTCGCCGACCACGAAGAAGGTGGCGCTTGCGCCCTCCCTCCTGAGAGTGTCCAGGATCAGCGGCGTCACCAAGGGGTGAGGACCATCGTCGATCGTCAGGCAGGCGCTCGTGCCCGTGCTCGGGCCACGGAACACGGCCCTGACAGGCCCATCCGCCGGCAGGTCCTCAATTTCCCCCGAGGACCGGGCGCCGGCCCCGAACTCGGTCCAGTTCTGATCCAAAGCGGGACCCGTCAGCACATCAGCCGAGGCCGGAAGAACCTTTGCGCCGCCCTGCCCGTCTATGGCATAGTCCAGCAGCGCTGCCTCAACCCGGATGGCCCCGCAGTGGACGAGGACATCCTCGGGTCGGCTCGACAGATCCAGGGCGCTTTCCGCTTGCTCGCGGGGCACGCTTAACGTGAACACGGGGCGATGTACCTGCTCGGACTCCCGGCGCCACGGCACCGTCGCCCAGACATCCAGGTGCCCCAGCTCGGGCAGCGCTTCGTAGGCAACGCCTATGATGCGGGATACATCATCCCGAACGTGCGAAAGCGCGAACAGCCCGCTCTGCCTGTCGCCCGCCTGCAGCTTGACCAGGGCCGCGGTCATGAAGCCATTTGACGAAACGGCAACGCGGACGACCCGGCAGTGAAGGTTCGCTCCCAGCAGCTCGTCCGCCAGGGCACGCTCGCGCTCTGCATCGTATCCCTTGGCGATCGTCTCGAGCGATTCGTCCCCGAGCGCCTCGAGCATCGGGGCGGGAGGTCGCGCCAGAAGATGGGAGGCAAGGTGAGACGGAAGCTGCAGCTCAATGCGCTCCCCAACACCGGCTGTGGCGTGTGGCGCCGTGACACTCGTGTGGGAGGCGTTCGGCGAACCAGGCTCAGGCGATGCAGTGGGGAGGAGGATCAGGCTCAGCAGAAGGGGCAAGGCCGCAAGCACGGAACGGTCCATCAGGCGTCCTGTCCGCGCCCGAGCTGTCGCCCCCCTCTGCGTTTCGAGGAGGTCATTTCGGCGTCGCAAAGGTATTCCCTCCAGCGCACAAGTCTAGTGTCCGACCGGGCGCACCTCGGTGTGGCCATCGCTATAGACGACGGCCACTCGGCTGACGGAGACAGTGCTGCGCCGGAGCCGGTCCGCATCGAAGGGATCCGGCTCGTACTTCGTAGCCCATTCAGTCGCCACGGCCCCTACAGCCACCGGGCCGTCCTGCGCGTCCGAGGCCCCGGAGCCCACAAACCAGCCGCCGGCGCCGATGACCAAACCCAAGATGAGAACGGCAACGAGGATTCTGGCGTTCCGAATCATTGTGGCGAGGCCTCCTGAGATATCCGGCTCAATTCTCGGATAGGCACCATTAGACAACAGGAAAGCAGCCGCGTTCCCGCGAATCGACGACGACGGAAGTGATGCGAATTGGCTATTGACCCCAGTGTACAGGCATTGCAGGAGAAGGTCCAGTCGCAAGCAGTCTTCGTAGCCGGCGTCCGGTCAGAGGTCGGCAAGGTCATCGTCGGTCAACAGGCTCTGGTCGATGGCCTCATCGTGGCTCTGCTTGCCGATGGCCACGTGCTCCTCGAGGGCGTGCCCGGCCTGGCCAAGACCCTTGCCGTCCGCACTCTCGCTCAGGCAGTGGACACCGGCTTCCAACGCATCCAGTTCACGCCCGACCTCCTGCCCGCCGACATCATCGGCACCATGATATACAACGAGGCGGAGCACACCTTCTTCGCCAAGAAAGGGCCGGTCTTCTCCAACCTCATCCTCGCCGACGAGATCAACCGCGCCCCGGCCAAGGTCCAGAGCGCTCTGCTGGAGGCCATGCAGGAGCGCCAGGTTACCATCGGGGATACGACCTTCCCGCTGCCCCGGCCGTTCCTGGTTCTGGCGACACAGAACCCTATCGAGCAGGAGGGCACCTATCCCCTGCCCGAAGCTCAGGTCGATCGGTTCATGTTCAAGCTCAAGATCGACTACCCTTCGACCGACGAGGAGCTGCAGATCCTCGAGCGCATGACGGTCGGTGTTGAGCCGAATGCGGAACCCGTCGTGTCGGCGGAGCGAATCCTGGAGGCGCGCCGGACGGTCTACCAGATCTACGTGGACCCCAAAGTGGAGCGCTACATAGTGGACATCGTGGTGGCCACCCGCCAACCGGCGGAGTACGGCCTCGAGCCCCTGGCCGGCCTCATCCGGTACGGTGCCTCGCCGCGAGCGACCATCTACACCACGGTCGCGGCCAAGGCTCACGCCTTCGTGAACGGCGACGCTTACGTGACGCCCGACCACGTGCGGGCCGTGGTGCGCAACGTGCTGCGACACCGGATCATCGTGAGCTACGAGGCTGAGGCCGAGGAGAAGACCTCCGACGACCTGATCGACGAGATACTGGAGACCATCGAGGTGCCGTAGGCACCAGTGGCGGCTGGCAACTTCCCACAGGGCATCTGCACCCGCGCTATGATTCCGGAATCGCTACTCAAGAGGATTCGACGCATCGAGATCCGGGCCCGGCGGCTCGTCAACGACGTATTCGCCGGGGAGTACCGCTCGGCGTTCCGTGGCCGCGGCGTCGAGTTCCAGGACGTGCGCGACTATTACCCGGGCGATGATGTCCGCACCATCGACTGGAACGTGACCGCTCGTGCCCGCAAACCCTACGTGCGCCGCTACCAGGAGGAGCGGGAGCTCACCGTCGTCTTCCTGGTGGATGCCTCGCGGTCGGTGCAGTTCGGCTCGGGAGAGCTCCTCAAGGGCGAAGTCGCCGCGGAGATCTGCGCGGTGTTGGCGCTGAGTGCCATCCGGAACAACGACAAGGTCGGTCTGCTCATGTTCACCGACCGGGTCGAGCGCTACATGCCGCCCAGCAAGGGCCGCAGCCAGGTATTGCGCGTCATCCGCGAGGTCCTCGCCTTCGAACCGGGACACGTGCAGACGGATATCGCCGCGGCCCTCGAGTATGCGGGGCGGGTGCTCGTCCGGCGCGCCGTCGTCTTCGTGATCTCGGACTTCCTGGACGAAGGTTTCGAGCGTGCGCTGAACATCCTCAACCGCAAGCACGACGTCATCGCGGTCGATATCACCGATCCGCGGGAAGAGCAGCTCGTCGGCGTGGGCCTGCTGGAGCTGGAGGATGCCGAGACGGGCCGGCGGATGACGCTGGACACGGGCTGGAGGAAGCCGCAGGAGAGCCTGGCCAGCGCCGGCCACCAGCGATCGGCGTCCCTCAGAAGGCGGCTGGGCCGACTCGACGTGGACTTCATCCCCATCAACGCCGCGGAGTCCTACGTCGAGCCGCTGGTGAGGTTCTTTACGACGAGAGCGAAACGGCTGAGATGACGCACTCAATACCCCGGCTCCCAAAACTGGCGCTGTCGTCCGTGACGGCGGAGCTCCAGCTCCGCCACCGTGGCCGACGCTTGTCTCCGTCATTCGCGGCTGCCGCCAT
>CBFDAZ010000461.1:0-5112 GCA_965602825.1 uncultured bacterium | reverse complement strand
GCCCGCGGAGGTGGCTTCTCGCACGCGGTCGATGCGGGCCCGTGCGATGACTTCCCCGTCCCGGATGATTTCCAGTTCGGTACCGCGAACGATGCCGTCGTCCGAGCCACGATCGATCCTCACCGAGTCGCCGGAGGCCGAGATCACGAGCACGCGGATGCCTTCGGCCTGCGCAACCTGCGCGGCGACCTGCCCGGCCGCCCGCTCGACCGCCCGGTGGACCTGTGCGACCCTGTCCTCCCCGGGCCTGCCGGCAGCCTCCGCGCGAACGCTCGTCCGGTAGGCGGCCCTGCTCGTGGCTGGGTCGGTACTTTCCGCGACGACCTGCACCTGCGGCGGCTGGCCCTTGCGAGGCGACGTGAGACCGGCGATGCGCGCCGACACGACCCGATCGGGGTTCCCGCTGTCGAGGCTGACGATCTCGACACCCCGCTGATCGGCGAGGGACTTGCGCAGGGCACGCTCGAGCGTGTCGGCGAGCCCGGGCACCGTCTGGTCCGTGCTGTCGAGGCATTGACCCACAGCCACACGGACCCGCGCGGAGTCGCTGCTACTGGTGCCGGGGTCGGAGAATGCCTGGGGGACAAGAGAGGCAAGGAGCGCAAAACACAGAAAAACCGCCACGCGCGACCGCAGGGCGCTGGGCCGTGACATGAGGTTCGCCTCCTGGTTCAATGCCTCGCCCAGGTGTCGGACGAGGGGCTTCAGACGTTGCTGCGTCGATTGCTGTATCGATGGCGCCGCCACAGGCGATGTGAGCGGCTTTGGTTTCGACCTGGTTGTAGGCCGAAGTATAGCAGACCCCGACCGCCAAGTCAAGCAGTCCGGGCCGCTCTGTCGGAGCACAGTGGTAATGTCCGGTTGGCGCACAGTAGAAGTGTCCGGCGGGGGTGGAGGGCGAAGCGCGGGGGATGCAGGCCGAGACGTCCATCCGGCACGGGAGACGCTTCCCGTCGGGGCACGCACCCACCCAGACCGCAGAGCGCATGAAGGAAGATCACCTCCGGATGGCACAAGAACCGAGTCCAGGGCTCACCGTTCGCGCTCACAAGCGTATCGGAGGAAGATCTGCATGCACACCTGGCAGGTGATAGCCATGTTCTCGCTGCTGCTGTACGCTTCCGGCTCGCCCCATGCTGCAACACTCTACGTTGCGCCGGGCGGCGACGACGCGTGGTCGGGCACGTTGCCGGAGCCGAATGCCGCGGGCACAGATGGCCCGTTAGCGACTCTTGGCGCCGCACGTGATGCCGCCCGGCAGCTACCGGCCGACGAGCCGCGAAGGGTCGTGGTGAGAGGGGGGGAGTATCTGCTGAGTCAGCCCCTGGTGCTGCAGGCGCAGGATTCAGGGCTAACCATCGAGTCGGCGCCGGACGAAGAGGTCGCTCTGTACGGCGGGCGGCGGATCAGTGGATGGCAACAGGACGTAGAGCACCTCTGGGCGGCGGAACTACCGGAGGTCGCGGGGGGCGAGTGGGACTTCCGCATGCTCGTCGTGAATGGACGCTTCTGCCGGCGGGCGCGCCTCCCGCAGGAGGGCACGTTTGCGCATCTCAGCGAGTTCAAGGTGCCCTGGATGAGCACCACCGGTGGCGGGTGGAAGCGCAAGCCGACGCAGGAGGAGTTGACCAGCCTCCAGTACCGGCCCGAAGACCTGGGCCCGTGGCTGGACATCAGGAACGCCGAGCTGACCGTCTACCACATGTGGGACGAGTCGGTCGTCGGTGTGGCGGCGATGGACGAGGCGGCGCACACGCTTACCTTCGCCAACCCCGCCGGCCATCCGCCGGGGGCCTTCGGTGTGAAGAAGTACGTCGTGTGGAACGTACGGGAGGGCATGACGGAGCCAGGGCAGTGGTACCTCGACCGCTCGGCGGGCAAAGTCGTCTACTGGCCGCTGCCGGGCGAGGACATGAACGAGGCGGAGGTGTTCGCGCCGACGACCGAGTCGATCATCCGGATCGAAGGAAGCCAGGAGGCGCCGGTTCGGGATGTCACGGTACGTGGACTCACTCTCTCGGTTACGAACACACCGTTGCAGGCCGGTGGATTCGGGGCCGGCAAGTTCGATGGCGCTGTTTCGGCGCGCTTTGCTGAGACGTGCAAGCTCGAAGGACTGACGCTGGTCAACGTCGGCGGACAGGCGCTCAAGGCGCGGGACACGGCCGGACTGGAGATCCGGGGCTGCGAGGTCCGCGACGTTGGTGCCTGCGGCATCATCGTGCGAGGGACTGATGGCGTGGTTGAGGGCAACCATGTCCATGGGGTCGGTGTCACTTACCCCAGCGCCATCGCGGTCTGGGGCGGCGGCAAGGGGGTACAGATAGCGCACAATGAGATCCACGACACGCCGTACACGGCGATCGCCTGCGGCGGCGATGACCACGTGATCGAGGGCAATCTGATCTACCGCGCCATGCAGGTGTTGAAGGACGGCGCGGGCATCTACATCACCTTCTGCAAGCGGATCACGCTGCGGGGGAACTTCATCCACGATATCGCGGAGGTCGGTGGCTACGGGTCATCGGCATACTACCTCGATGAACAGGCCGAGGACTGCCTCGTCGAGGGCAACCTGGCGCTGCGCGTACCGAGGCCTTCTCACAACCACATGGCGAAGAACAACGCGATCCGCGGGAACGTGTTCATCTGTGAGGGTGACGCCAGCCTGACCTTCCCGAAGTCAACCGGCTTCGCGTTCGAGATGAATGTCATCTACGCCAAGGGGAAGGTAGCGGTCTCGAACCCCGAAGCCATCACTGAGGCGTCAGGGAATGTGGTGTTCAGCGCAGATGGCACGATCGAGGGGGCCCCAGAGGGGACAACGATGGCGGACCCGCTGGTCAGCGTGTCGGAGAACGGCCTGGTGACCTATGATCCCGCATCGCCCGCGCTGAAGCTGGGTATTGGGCCGCTGGACGTGAGGGGGGCGGGGTGGCCGTGAGGGGCTGGGGGCCGGAAGCGATGAAGATGGCCGGTGTGCCAGCGTGGCGGAGCCGGAGCTCCGCCGTCACGGACCACCCGCAGTTGTTCGGAGTGGATAGAAGGGGATACCACCGGTGACAGATCACGACCGAGAAGTCGTGCGCGACCTCGCGAAATGCATCGCCGAGATCGCCGCGCGACCGGAGCAGCAGGGGAGGCCGGCGCTGTGGTACGCGCAGAACAGCCTGCGCCCGATCCGGCCCCTGGTCTTCTCTTCGCCGGAAGGGGCGTGGGTCGAGCTGGTGCCCGATGACAGGCTGCAATGTGAGGACAACCACGCCCGCGGCCTGGAACGGGGCCTGCGGCAGCGGATACACGCGGCCGAGCACTTCCGCGATGACCAGGTCTGCGACAATGTCTTCCGTGTGCCACCTGCGGTCAGCAACACCGGTTGGGGGGTGGGGCCGGAGTACGTGCGCCCTGAGGCCCAGCGCGGCGCGTACGTCTGGGATCCACCGATCAAGACTCGTGAGGACATCGACAAGATCCAGACGCCGACGGCCACCCACGACCCGGACGCCACGGAGCGCAATCTGGCCTTCTATCAGGATTTGTTTGGGGACATCCTGGAGGTGCGCGTTCACGGGAGCTTCTGGTGGGCGCTGGGGTTGATCGACGAGTGGACCTTCCTGCGGGGCATCACCCAGACATTCTGGGACATGACGGACGATCCCGAGCTCCTCCACGCCGGCATGAGGTGCCTGATGGAGGGCAAGCTCGCCTGGCTCGATCGGCTCGAGAGCCTGGGCGTCCTGTCGCTCAACAACGAGAACAGCTACGTCGGGTCGGGAGGCTTTGGGTACACCGACGAGCTGCCCGCGGACGACTTCAACGGCGGGGTGCGACTGCAGGATATGTGGGGGTTCTGTGAGGCGCAGACGATGTCCGAGGTCTCCCCGGCGATGCACGAGGAGTTTGTCCTGCGCTACCAGATCCCCATACTGGAGCGCTTCGGGCTCAACTGCTATGGGTGCTGTGAGCCGCTGCACCTGAAGCTCGACGTCCTGAAGGAGCGTGTGCCGAGGCTGAGGCGCGTCTCGATCAGCCCGTGGGCCGACAAGCGGACCAGCGCGGAGAAGCTGGGCCCCGATATCATCTACTCATGGAAGCCGAATCCCGCGCCGCTGGCGGGCGTTGAGTTCGATGGCGAGTGGGTCCAGCAGGACATCCGCGAGACCGTCGAGATCGCGAGAGACCACGGGTGCGTTCTGGAGATCATCATCAAGGACACCCATACGTGCAACCACCAGCCGTGGCGGTTCGATGAGTGGACGAAGATCGCCATGGAAGAAGCCGAGCGCACCGTTGGGTAAGCCGTTCCCAGAGACAGGTTGTGCCGTTCTCTGTGTCTCCGTGTCTCTGTGGTGAAGGCCGTCTCGCCGTTCCCGGAGGTTTCCTGATGCAATACAGCGAGGGCCAGATCGGCCGAGTCTTCGCCATTCGTCTCGAGCATGGCGAGCGCATGCCGGAAGCGCTCGAACAGCTCGCCGCCGACAAGGGCGTGCAGTCTGGCCTGGCGATCATGGTCGGCGGCGCGGACGAGGGCAGCCGGTTCGTTGTGGGGCCGGAGGATGGCACCACTATGCCTCCCGTGCCGATGGTCAACATGCTCTCCGGCGTCCACGAGGTGGCTGCGGTTGGCACGCTCTTCCCCAACGAGGAAGGCCGGCCGGCCCTGCACATGCACGCGGCCTTCGGGCGCGGCGATGGGACGCAGAGCGGGTGCATCCGGGAGGGCATCGTCACCTGGCAGGTGCTGGAGATCATCCTGCTGGAGGTCACGGGCTTCGACGCGGCTCGCGTGCCGGACGCGGAGACCGGATTCAGCCTGCTGCAGTGCGGATGAGGCGGAGGATTCCGCTTGCTCTCGCTTCGCGGCACGCAGTCTTCTGCGTGGGCGAGAGGGAGTTCGCTGCAACGGTTTGGGGCAGTGGCGCGTCATCAATGAGGGAGGACGTTCTCGGCCGGGCCGCCGGTGGCGGGATTGCCTCCCGGAGGTGGGGAGCTTGAGAAGACCTCGTTGGGCCATCCCCTTGGCTGCACTGACGCTGTTCGCGACCGTTGTGGGAGCTCAGGAGATTGGGTTGCCCGGGGGCCCGTTTCCGCCGCCGGGCGGGAAGCTGGTGC
>CBFDAZ010000460.1:0-5121 GCA_965602825.1 uncultured bacterium | reverse complement strand
GTGACCAGGGCAGCCCCGCGCCAAACGGGCGAGCCAGGCGGCCCCATGTCAAAGAGCCGCATCTCCGCATGCCCTGTTCCGGCCGACAGAATCGCCGCGATACTTAGCGCAGCAGCAAGTCGGGGCAGTCAACTCACCTCCGATCCCCCGCGTCCCGTTCAACGCGGCGCGCGGATCATCCGCAGCGGGACGGTCCCCTCGCCCAGCTCCTTCCCACGACTGACGACGGTCACCCGTACCACGTACTCACCCTCGGCTCGGGCTCTGCGCAGGTTCAGATGCAAGCGCGACCGACGCTGCACATCCTCCACAGTGTGGTGGGCCAGCCGCCGTCCATCGGCCTTCAGCAGCTCGACCCGAAGCTGGGCCTCCTGCAGCGATACATCCCCGACCTGAAGCTCGACATCGACCCACCATGGCTCCGCACCGATGCGGGCGATGTGGCTGCGCGGGTGAAGACGCACAGCCGACTCGAGCCGACGAGTCATCGTCTTGCGGAAGAGCACCTCGTCGGACCCGGGCCGGAGGAGTTCGAGCCGCAGGGCGTACTCACCGGGCCCCGGGATCTCATACGGAAGCACTACCAACTTCGCCTCGGAGCCCTTGAGCCGGATGCTGTGCCGGTAGCTTGTGGTCTCGTGTCCCTGGATCGTCAGGCGCATGTCGAGCGTCGCCAGGTTGCCCCTCGGGTCCCGGCACTCGAACCGGAGCTCGTTATCGCCCACGCCGGCAGCCCCGAAGTCAAAGGCCGTAACGTCCACTTCGGGCACCCCGAGGCGCAGTTTCGCGAACGCCGACATCGGCCAGCAGAACACGCCGGTCAGGGAGCTGTATTCCGCCCTGCCCGACTCAACGAAGGCCCACCGCTCCCGGGCCAGGTTGAAGCCCCAGACGCTGCCGGGGATGATCGTGTCAAGTCCGAGGTCACTCACCGGCAGGCGCATCTCGCAAGTCCACTGGTCCTCGGACCTGGCGAACACCACCTCGCCGTGGGCCTCCCAGCTCGTGTCCTGTGTGCGCCGTGGTGCCCCGCTCTGCCCTTGCTCACATTGCAGTGTGTCGTACGTGCCGCCTACCACGGAGTAGACCTGGTGATAAGCTCGCCGGCCCAGGTCGTCAGGGTCCAACCAGACCTCAATGCAGTCATCGTTGAAGGCCTGGTCGTCGTGGGTAGCCCCATAGAAGCCCTTCAGATGCTCCATGCTCGGCTCGGCCGCGCGGACCGCAACGTAGAGGTTCTGCTCGTCGAACCGTACCTTGAACAACGTCTGAGCGGCGGGGCGCTTGCCGCTTCCATCGCTCAAGACGAACTCGTCGATCCAGAGCCCTACCTGCCAGCATCGTTCGTCGAAGTGCCCGTCGATCGTGATCTCGCAGGAGGCCGGCAGAGCGGTGATCTCGCGCCGGGCAGAAGGCGTGGCAGGCGCGGCCTCGACCGGGGCCGGCTCGACTGACCGGACAAGCGCGCCGAAGCCCGTACTGGGCCAGACCGCGAGAAGGAGAAGTGGCAGGGCTCTGAGCATCTTGATGCCACCAGGCCGTTAGCGTCTCCAGGTTGCTTCTTCGACCGTGCCGCTTCCCCTCGTTCAGACGCGCAAAACACGCCGCTGACAGCCGAACGACCCCTTAGTCAAGGAGGAGCGGGCGGCACGGTTGGCCGAAGACCTTCGTCGCTGTCTTCAACAGATCGGCTTCCTCGAGCGTACTGGCTTTCGGGAGGTCGGTGATGAGGAGATCGACCCCGCGCCTGGTCTACCTCGGACCCGAAGACCGCCTGGTGAGCGACGAATGGCTCGCCCGGGCGGCCGCCGCCGGCGACATACGCGCGCTGGAGGAGCTGTACCGCCGCTATGAGACTCCCGTTGTCCGCTATCTCCAGCGCGTCGTGCGAGACAACGACATCGCCGTTGACCTCTTCCAGGAAGCCTTCTTCCGGGCTTACGTGAACCTGGGGAGCTTCGACCCGCGACGCTCCTTCCGCCCCTGGCTCTACCGCATTGCCACCAACGTCGCCCGCGACTGGCTGCGCCATGAGTCCCGAGCGCTCCCAGCGGCAGCCGTTGATACCGGTGAGCCCTCGGTCATCAGCATTGTCGAGGCGCGCGACCTGGCTCGCCGCGTGGAGGGCGCCGTTGCGGAGCTTTCGGAGGATCACCGACTTGTGGTGATCCTGCGGCATTACCAGGGACTGAGTTATGCGGAGATCGCCGAGATCACCGGCAGCCCCGAGGGCACCGTCCGCTCCCGAATGCACTACGCGCTGCGCGCCCTGCGCGCCAAGCTGCGGTTCCTTGTCGAGGAGGACGCTGACGAATGACACGCTGCGATGAAGTGCGGGAGAAGCTGCCGGACTACCTCTATGAGCTCTTGCCCCAGTGGCAGATGGAGGAGATCGCGGCACACACCAAAGACTGTCCCGAGTGCCATGAGGCTTGTGAGGCCGCTGCCGACGACTTCAGGGCGCTGGACGCGTGGGAAGTGCCGGGGCCGGGCACCGATACTTGCCCCGAGTTCATGCGGAAGCTCCGCCGCCATCAGGCACTGGCACTTGCGCCGCAGCCGGCTCCGCCCGGCGTGCTGCGGCATCCGTGGTCCTCGGCCCTGGTCCGCCTTCCGGGGATGATCCGCCGCTGGCGAGCGATGCCGACGGGGGCCAAGATCGCGGTCACCTCCGTCAGCCTGGCGGCTGTGGCCGCCCTCGCCTTTGCGCTGGTAGCGCTGTCGAGTCGGTGGTCCGGGTCGGCCCAGGCTCAGCCGAAGGTGATCGAGGGCGTGCCCACCATCGGCTGGGAATCGGGGAAGACGTCCTACTACATCGCCGCCCTGCACGCCTGCCTCCAGGTGATGGGATCGCCGATACGCTACGAGGAGTTGATGGTCGCCTCCGGCGCCGCCTTCTGCACCGGCTGGAGCCCGGGCAGCTACCAGTACGACTCCCGTGTTGCCGCCCCGGAGGACCTGGTGGTCAACGGCGCCGTCGCGGCGGGAGCGATGGCCGAGCGCCGGAGCTTCGAGTCGCTCGACGAGGCCTGGACCGCCGTTTGCGCCAGCATCGATGAGGGTCGCCCGGTCATCCGCTCGCACGTGTCGGCCGCTCATGTCATCTGCGGGTACGACCCACAGGGCCGGCAGGTCTATCTGCAGGCGTATGACACCGCCGAGCCGGGGTACCAGATCGTGCCGTTCTCCGCCGAGCGCGGCCCGAGTCGCCGGCCGAACGAGTTCATCTTCGTCCGGTACGATCCGGCCGCCGGGCTGCCGGAGCTGGACTGGCGGGTCATCCTATCGCGGGTCGCCCGCTTCGCCGACTGGCCGCGCCAGCAGGAGCTCATGCTGGGCGATCCGATCGTGTTCGGATTGGGCGCCTACGATGAGTGGGCGGCGACCTTGAGGCGCGGCCCTGACGGCTCAGGTGCGGCCTTCGACACCCGACTGACCGTGACGATAGCCCGGACACTGGCTGACGCGCGGGCTGCGGCGAGTGTCGTCCTGGCGGACAATGCCGCCCTTCACGAGGGCCTTCGCGATGCGGCGGACCGTTACATGGCGGAAGCGGGAATCCTGGAGCGTATGCGGGACGTATTGGCCCAGGGCCAGACGGGCCTGCATACCGAGGTCATGGCTGCGGCCGAGCGCAACTTCGCCGATCCCACGGTGCGCGAGCAAGCGGCGCAGCTCATCGAGCAGGCCAAGGAGCAGGAGATCATGGCGGTCGAGGCGCTGCGGGAGGTCCTGAGAGACATCTCCCCTGAGGGCCCACGGCCTGCAGCCACCGAGCCTGTTGCCGCAGCAACTCCTGAGCCCCAGGCGGAGCGCG
Organism: uncultured bacterium; assembly: GCA_965602825.1. Classification (GTDB taxonomy): domain Bacteria; phylum Armatimonadota; class Zipacnadia; order Zipacnadales; family VGFC01; genus CBFDAZ01. The sequence goes on along the minus strand of CBFDAZ010000460.1, from coordinate 1,304 downwards.
CCGAGGAGTCTTACCAGCGCGGGCTGCAGCTCAAGCGGGCCGGGAGGATGGTGGAGGCTGCGGAGCAGTTGCGCAGCGCGGTCAAGGCTGATCCGACTCTCTCGCGGGCTCACTTCGCCTTGGCGTGGGTTCTCGTGGAACTCCGCGACACTGCCAACGCCGTGCAGGCGTTCCGCAAGGTCATCGAGCTGGCCCCCGGTTCGAAGGAAGCGGCGGAGGCCAAAGCCGCACTTGAGAGGATGGGCCGTTAGCTCGCCTGTGGGTCGCGGGTAGGAGGTGATGCGGATGGGCCGTTCGCGGGGCTTCACGCTGGTTGAGCTACTGGTCGTCGTTGCCATCATCGTCATACTCGTTGCGATCAGCTTGCCCGTTTTCAGCCGCGTGCGCGCCAAGGCCCGGCAATCGAAGTGCGCCAGCAACACGCGCCAGGTCGCTCTGGCGGTGATGATGTACACGGATGACTACGACGAGACGCTCCCCTACTCGCGACAGACCACTCACTGGCTGCTCCAGCCGTATGGTCAGTGGTATGCCACGATCGAGCCGTACGTGCGCAACCGGGATGTCTACCGGTGCGCGGCGGCGCCGCAGCGGGAGATCGGCTTCGGACCCTGCTGTGCCATCCTGAAGATGGGCGGGGCAGGGCCGGCCAGCCTGGCGGCCTTCTATGATCCCTCGAAGGTGCTGCTCCTCATCGACCTGTCTGACGCCAAGAGCTCCAACGTCTCCTGGGAACCGTACTACACGCACCGGCCAGAGCGGCTCTGCGATGTCGCCACCTGTGAGACCCCCGCCGAGACCTGCATCGATCCCCGACACAACAAGGGCCTCAACGTCGCCTTCCTCGACGGCCATGTGCGCTGGATGAAGCCCGAGAGAGCACTGGGTGAAGATGTGCAGTGGAGTCCGTAGGCGCAACACTGACCCGCCTGAGAGACCTGAGACGTTGCGGACTGTGGACGGGACTGCCCCGAAGATGTTGTGCCACACTCGTCTCGGGCGTGGGTGCTGCGGTACCCGAGAGGCTCATGGGCGAGACGCCCATGATACGCGGGGCATCTTCATCGTCTCTGCCTCGAAGATTTGGGAGTCGTTCGTGGGCGCGGAGCTCCAGCTCCGCCCCGTGGGCCACGGACAACGAACGGCATCAGAAAAGGGGACTGTCCTATTTTACTGGTCCCGCGGGTCTCCCGACCCGCGGCGTTCGGGCCGTTCGTAGGTCGGGTCTCCAGGCCCGACTCCGTCATATCTTCATCGTTTCCGGGTGCCGCAGCGCGGCATGAGCGGCTGCCTCGAACATTTGC
>CBFDAZ010000459.1:0-5127 GCA_965602825.1 uncultured bacterium | reverse complement strand
ACTCACTCGCGGGTGAACGGCGTTTTGAGGCGCTGCTCGACCCATGCTCGGTCAATCGTCATCCCGTACTGCCCATGCTGCATGGCTGCGCCGTCGGCTTTCTCGAGCGCTTCTTGGTAGCGCGCTACCGCCTCGTCACGGCGGTCCAGCAAGTCCAGGACGTGCCCCTGCCAGACGACCGAAGCGAAGGCCCAGGCCGGTCCCTCGCCTGAGAACTCGGCGGCTCGGCCGAAAGCGGTCAGCGCCTCCGAGTAGTGCCTGCCATCGTAGAGCGTGAGCCCCAGCTTGCCCCACAGATCCGCGTCTTGAACCTCGACCTCCTGCGCTGCGGTGAACACCTCGACAGCCTGCTCTCCCGCCCCGGTCCAGGGCAAACGCTGCACTCGCCTGGCGATCTCTGCCTGGTTCGGCGGCGGAGGCGGGACAACAAGAGCCAGCTCGCCGCTCGGGTCGAGCTGTGCCTCGGCCAGCGGCGCATCGCTGGTGAACTCCAGCACGTTGCGGACCGGGAGCCGGTCAGTGAACCTACGCTGTTCGGTGCCGTCCCCTAACTTCACCACGACCGGGACCGGCATCTTGAGGGTGCCGAGGCACTCGACCTCAACCTTCGACGTGTGTCGGCCGTCCTGTGCCTTAGTCTCCTGCGACGTGATCTCATACGACAGGTACGCGCTGGATCGAAGCCACTGGTCGAAGAACCACCCCAGGTCCTCGCCGGTCTCCTCCTCCGCTACGGCCTGGAACTCGCGAGCGCCGAGTCGGCGGCCGGCGAACTCCGTCAGGCATCGCTGGTAGACGCGGTCGAAGGCCTCCTGCCCCAGCAGGCAGGCAAGGGCACTCACGATGCTGTACCCCTTGCCGTGGATGACGACATTGTTGAAGTCGAAGTCGACACTATCCACTTGCTCCGGCGGCCGCTCGACGGTCGTGTCCAGGCCCTTCCTGACGCCGTCGATGTACCGGCCCATCAGCTCGCGGTGCTTCTCCAGGCTCAGGCCCCGGGCGCGGATGTACTCCCGGTCGGCGTAGATTCCCAGGCCGATCCACAGCCAGCCCGGCGAATCCCGCTCCATGACCTGTTCGCCCCAGTACTGGTGACCGATCTCGTGGGCCGTGATCCATCGCCAGTGGATCTCGGGCCGCTCGGACATGCGCTCCTGCCCGTGGATCGCGACCAGGCCGGTGGAGATCGGGTATCCGCCGGCCGGTCGGTCCATCCCGGGGACGATCGTCAGACTCGTGTGCGGGTAGAGGCCGAACCTGTCCCGATAGAAGGCGATCACATCGGCGGCTGTCTCCAGCAGCAGGCGGGCGCACTCCTCGCCGTCGGGGGTGAACAGACAGCGGACGGCGACGCCGCCGGCGTCCGCCTCGATGGCCTGAAGACCTCGACCGACAAACAGCCCGAGCGACCGGACACCAGCCTCTTGATAGCGGCCCGTGTCCTTGTCTAGCCGACCCGTGCTGCCGACCACGTATCCCGGCGGCACGCGCACCGTGACCTCGAAGTCGTCATGGGTCGGGAAGCCCCACCAGAGGCGCGGGTGCCAGTCGGTCAGTGTGAGCTTGTATGGGTCGGCCTGTGCCTTCGGGATTGTCCGCTGGAAGCTCATCTCCAGCTCGAGCTCCCGGCCCGGGGCCAGCGGCTCGGCGAGCTGGAGGAGCATGGGGGTCTCAAGATCGGTTGGGTCGGCCGCGGGCGGGCCGGCCGACTCCGGCGGAAGGGCGACCCGAACGGTGGCGTCGCCCGCCCCCGATCGGCTGAGAGCCAGCCGCCCGATGGGCTTCGAGGAGGTGTTCTTGAGACGTATCGTCTCGCTGCCATGGAGAGTCCCGTTGGTGGGATCGATGTCACAATCGATGGTGTAGTGGGCGCGCGGTGGAACGGGGGGTGCCCAGAAGGCGTCCGGCGCCAGGGCGGCCTTCTCCTTCTCCGGCGCGTCTTGCGCGAGACCGATCGCGGCCAACAGCAGACAGCCACCTGCCAGGGCGATTGAGGCATGGCGCCGGAGAACAGGGCGTCGGGCGGCGCCCCACGCGTGGACATCAACTCCCGTTCCGGTTATCACGGGTTAGTCCCCCTCGGTCTCCCGTTCCCGACCTACTCGACCGATGCGGCCGCCGCGATGCATCTGGCCGTGTCGCATGATGCACTCGGTAGATGTAGTGACACCTGGCGAGCGGTGGTTCGCATCCCGGCCGAGGCCGGCGGACGCCTTGCCAGTGCCCTGGCCGATTCGCCACGCAGTCGCTCAATACATTCCCGGCTTCCCGCCCGAGATGCTCGCACTCTCAGATGTCGCGCCTTGCGCCCGGCCGCCGGAAGGCGTACCTTGGTCCCCGACACGGCCAGGCAGAAGGAGACCATGCCATGCCCGCAAGCGTCGCGGCTCTTGTACTGAGTGCGACTCTCCTGTCCCCTGCGGTCGGCCACACCCAGGAGGGCGATATTGCCCCCGTGCGTAGCCTGTGGGATGTCGAGGAGCCGTTGTACGAAGAACTCCTCACCGATACCCCCTCTCCGCTTGCCAGCGAGGGCGCAATCGCCTGGTCGCACATGATCGCCACTACCCATCTTCGGCCGCTGGCCATGCGCCACGGTTGGCACTACTCGCTCGATGAGTGGCTGGCCGACCACGGCCGCCGGCGCATGCACTTCCTGAGGAGCCCGGATGTCTTCTTGCCTCCGGCTCCGGACCTCCTTGAGGGCTACCGGACGCATGGGCTGACCTACATCTACTACTGCTTCCACTATGGCATGGCGTCGCGTGAGAAGTACCCGTTCGTGCTGGACCCGGAGTTCACCGAGATGTCGCTGCGCAGGCTGGAGCAAGCGCTGCAGACCTGCCCCGAGCTCATTTGGGGGGTCTTCGGAGGGGATGAGCAGATCCCCAAACTCCGCAAGCAAGTGCCAGCCCTGGTGGCCGCGGGACCGGAGGAGTATCCGTACATCGCTCAGCTCGCGGAGGAAGTCAAACGGGACTTCGGGTTCGGGAAGTGGGGCCCGCCCGAGTCGCCGGAGGACACGAACCCGTTCCGCTGGAGCGCGCTCTATCGGTGGGGACTGGCGAAGTTCCGCGACCGGCAGCGCCGGGCGGCGGAGATCGTGCGCAAGTACAAGCCCGAGGCCCGGCTGGTTAGCACTGACCCGACGTCGCATGTGCATCCCTTTGAGTACTCGCTGATGGCGCCGAACGTGGACATCTTCACTCAGCAGATGCAGCCGTGGACGAACAACTGCCGCATGATCAAGTACGCCTTGGCGGCGAAGCTGATCGTGGATACCTCGGGGAAAGACTTCTGGCCGTGCCCGCACCTGAACCGCAACACGGCGGGCATCAGCCTGACGCCTGAGAACGCCCGCGAGGTCTACAGCATCATCGCCCTCAACGGTGGGACCGGCTTCCACTTCTACCTGAGGGATTGCTACTCGGCGGACGATGCCGTGGCCACGTATGTACCCGCCTACGGCGCGCCCGCGCGCTGGGCGGCGATGATGGACGTCTACGACCGCGTTCAGGCGGGCGAGTTGCCGAGCGTGCCGACCGACCCCGACTGTGCGCTCTTCTACAGCAACGACACGCACCAGGCGCTGCGTAGCGGGGCAGCCTACCAGTGCCAGCACGCGTATGCCCTGCTGGGCCCGATCCTCAAGACCTGGTTCAGGGTCGTCGATGAGCACACGTTCACCGATCCCGCCGAGGCGGCGAAGCAGTACCGCGCCGTCTACGTACCGCTGGCGAGGTACCTGCGGGGGGAGGCCGTGGACCGCCTGGAGGAGTACGCACTGGCCGGCGGCACGCTTGTCTGCGCCGATCCGAAGGCCTTCGGCTTCGATCTGGACGGGACGGACCTGAGCTCCCACCGCGAGGCTCTCGTCGGTGCGCGACGGGGCGAGCCCGTGGAGGCGATGAGCTGCGATGTGGTGGAGAACTCACTGCTGCCCGAGTTGGCCGGGACGAGAATGCAGCTTCGCGGCAAGGCATTCGCGTTGGAGCCCGATGATGCCGAGGTCATCGCGCGCTACCCGGACGGCGAGGCGGCGATCACCTGCGCGGACCGAGGTGAAGGCCGGTGCCTCTACTTCGGCTTCCCCGTCTTCCCCGACAGCAGGTACGGGAAGCGATGGGAGTGGCTGGCTGAGGACGTCCTCCTGGATGAGGGCTGGCGGAGCTTCTTCCACGCGCTGTGCGAGAGGCTCGGAATCCGCATGGACCGAGACATCTGGCGCTTCCGTTACCCGGCTGCCAAGCCCGAGCAAGGACGAGCCCTCGTGTGCTTGACCGGGAACGCCGTGCGCTGGGAGTCCGAGCAGCCGCACTTCGACCAGAACCGCGCCGTGCCGGGCAGCTACTCGTACAGCCTCGCCCCCGACCTCGTGCCCGACGTCGGAGAGGGAAGCATCGCCTTCGCGACGGGCAACCTGACGGATCGCCGGGATGCCGCTACGCCGACGGCTGACCCAGCCGTCGAGCCGTACGTAGTGGCGTGGCAGGCGACGGCGCCCGTGCAGATTACATTCGACCTCGTGGAGCTTACCGAACTCTCCGCGGTCCGCCTCTTCTCCAGCGGACATCGGCCGGCGACGTCCTTGCGGGTGAGTGCTGATGGTCAGAAGTGGGTGGACGGACCGACAGCCGAGGCCCTGGACGCCGGGGAGGACGTCATCAAGCTCGAGCTCCAGCCACCCAAGGGCGCCTTCCGCTACGTCCGTCTCGACTTTGCCGAACGCCCGCCGGGGGCGACGTTCACGGTGTGCGAGGCGGACATCTGGGAGGCGGAGTAGAAGCCCCTCCACGAGAAGCGCCGCGCCTCTTTCGCAGCCTCCCCGTTGCGGGCCGTTGACGAGTCGTGTGGTCGTGAGGAGGAGCCGAGTACGAGGCAGCCGTCTCGCCCATGTATCCGGCCCGTGGATGGGCTATGCCTGGAGGTTCGGGTTCTCGCCGATCGTCTCGTCGTGCCATTCGGACCAGCAGTATGGCCACTCCTGCCAGGTCTCACGCAGGCCGGACCGAACCGGGTTGTCCAGCATGTACTCCACTGCAGCCAACACACCCTGGTCACGCCGAACATGGCGATCCCAGTAGCTGCGTTGCCACATGCCAGGAGCGTTGAGAGCCTTTGCCG
>CBFDAZ010000458.1:0-5138 GCA_965602825.1 uncultured bacterium | reverse complement strand
GACGTCACGGTGACACCCGCGCGCGATGAGCCGGTCTACATGGTCGGAGGCGAGGGCTGCAGCACGTGGCTCACCCTCCGCTGCTCCCCCACGGTGCAGTTCGGGTGTGACATTGACCTGCAAACGGATTGGGGGAGCCTCGGCGGGAGCGCGACAGTCGAGGCCTATGAGCAAGAGACGCCCGCGTGGGGCGTCTTTGAGCCGCGCCCAGAGCAAGTGGACAAGTTCATCGACCAGCAGATCGAGTGGTCCTACAAGGTACCCACCGGGAGCAACAACTGGATTCCGATGAACACCACCACCCACGACATCTACCAGAGCTACGACTACCCCTGCGGCGCTCCGCTCCCCGAGGCACCCCGGCTGCGCGTCAGCAGCGTGTGCAGCGTGGCGGAGGACGAGGACACAATCGAGGGCATTGCCGACGAGCTCACCGACTGGACGGCGGACGGGCTTAAGGCCCTCTACGACAGCCACCTCGACCCTGATGTGGACCCGTGGTGCTACTTCGACAGTGACGCCGACCCTCTTGAGTGCGACGACCAGGCCGAAGTCGCCTGCCACGTCCTTGCGCTGGTGGGCGTAGCCGGGGATGTCGTGACGGTCAAGGCGAGCAGAGACCGCTTCAACTGCCTGGACCTCGAGGAGCGCTACTGCCTGGAGCATGGGTGCTGGGAGATCCTCGCCCTCATGGCCGACGTGCCGAACTTTTTCGAGGGGTGTTGCCGGGTGGACGATAGTGGGGTCACCATTCTGTATGCCCTCTGGAGCCCGGAGTCGTCTGTCGTGAAGGCGAAGGAGACCGATGTAACCAACAACCCGCCCTACGACACGAACGCGGCGGCCCTGTCGATGCTGAACAAGCTCGAGGGCTTCACCCAGGTCTGGATCAGGAGGGACCCTCCGCATATCGTCCTCCACGAGGGCGTCCCGAAGCCGCTTGTGAATTAGCGGGGCCGTTGGCGAGTGGTGGGGAGGTGAGCCATGGCGCGCATCATCTGGATTGCCGGGGCCATCCTGTTGGGAGTCGTCGCGGCGGCGGCGTGGGTCTGGGTGTCCGGCGCCAAGCCCGCGCCCCACGTTGTGTGGGAACGGATGGCGGGCCCGTGGATCGACGAGCAGCGGCTCCTGGAGCACCATGAACAGCACAAGACGAAGTACCCAAAGGCTGCAGACGTCTACGAGTGGGATTGGGGATTGCGGCTGGAGCACTTGCTGTGGCCCAAGGATGCCGCCCTGAGCAGACAGGCGGTCGCACCGCGGCGAACCGTCAAAGCGCGGGCGGACTGCGTCAGGGAGCTGCGCTGGATCCTCAAGCCCGCCTACGTGCCCGCGGACTTGGCCAAGCACCTGGTCGGTATTAGCGAATACGGACGGAACCGATCCGACTTCCTTTTCGGCCGGTACCGCGTCGATGAGTACCGCGTGCAGGTCATCTACTCGGGTCACCTCACCGGAATCCTGGTTGTGCCGCAGCATCCCTCCCAACAACCGACCGCCACTGCCGACTATGCCATGGCTCTGCTGAAGGCGCTCTTCGTCCCCATGCGCGCCGAGCAGGAAGGCCAGATCCGCGTCGGTAGCGGCGTTGAGGGTGGGATCGTGCTCGGCGGTTACACCGACTCCCACGCGGCCGCGCAAGACACCTTCATCGGGCCCAGCCCCTGGTACGGCGGCAGCTTCCTCAGCGACGGCTCCTACGTCTTCGTAACGCCGCCGAAATGGGCAATGCGAGAAGGCCTGAACATCCAGGACCACGTGCTGGGGCCGGAAGGGCCGCCGTGGGACGACCCGATCCTGCTGTTTGAGCCCAAGACCGACGCGAAGTAGGAGAAGGGAGCTGAACTCGCAAGCTGTTGCCGCCAGTCCTGAACGTCGAGTCGCTCGTCCTACCGCAAGTCCGTGCAAGTACCCCGACTTCGCATTCGCCAAACACGCTTTCCGCGGGCTGCCCTGAGCCACGAACGCTACTGCCGTGTCACGCGTGATCCCTGTGCTCTCGCCGCATCGCCCCGCCGTCCCCTCTCCGCTCCCCTCTCCCGCTGTGGGCGAGTGGTGGAGGCTGGGAGAGGGGGCTGGGGGTGAGGGCGCCGTGGCCGCAATGGGGCGCGCACCCAATGCATCACGTAAGACGGCGCAGTAGTCGTTCGCGGTTGCCTGCACTACTGCTGCGCCCCGGTGCCGCCGGGTCGCCCGAACCCCATGCCCAGAGCTGCCTGGCCGGTCGCCTTCACTTCCTCCCACTCGGCGAGCTGCTCCTCGGTGAGCACGTCCTTCAGCGCCGCATCGATGTCCGTCTGCACCTGCTGCAGCGCTGTCACCAGCACTTGCCGGTCCTGGTCGGCTCGCGCCTTCTCGATGGCTTCCTTGCGGGCATCGTAGGCGGACTGGAAGATCGGCTTGAGTTCGGTGATCTGCTCATCGGTTCCGTCGAGCTCGAAGTTCACCGCTCCCCACGCACGCTCAAGGTACATCATCAGCCCCATGGCCCCCGCGAAGCCGCGCCCACCTCGGCGCCCGCCTCCGGGTCCCGGTTGGGCGATGATGGCAGCCACGCCAACGATCAAGAGTGCCGCCGCGACAACCACCAGGACCTTGCTCAGCATTGGCCTGCGTTTCATTGGGCCTCTTCTCCTTTGTCTGGTCTCCTCCACAACTGACTACATGCGTAGTGGCGGCCCGGGGGGTCTCGGTTACAGGTTCCGGCCTGTCCAACGCGTGGCACCGGTCACGCCCTCACCCTCGTCCCCATCCGCCAACCAGCGCTTGGCCCACGAATCTGGGATCCGCCCGTGCCCGCGGGTCTCCCGACCCGCGCCGTTCCAGTCGTTCGTGGGTCGGGTTTCCCAACCCGATGCCGTTTGCCCCCCGGTGTAACCATTCCCCCGCCGCGGCCACTAAGCATGCGGAAGGGCGGCTGCGCCCTGACCGAGAAGGCACCGAGCAAGCCTCGGTCTCGGCCTGCCGTCGTCGGGCAGCACGGGTAGAACCGACCGACGGGTGGAAACCCCGATGGCTCGCTCTGCATGCGCTCATCTGCAGGCCGCCGAACCGATTGTGCTCTGCGCTGGGCTTGTAGACGTGGCCCATGCTGGACTGGTTCACAAGGCAGGCAAGATGCAGAAGGCATCGTCTGCGTCGAAGGATCTCGACGACCTCCGCCGGTGCTTGCAGGGCGATGGCGATGCCTACCGCAGGCTGATCGAGAGGCACCAGGCACGCATCTCGGCGATGATGTGGCGCTTCTCGCGTGATCCCGATGTCCACGCCGACCTCGTCCAGGACGTGTTCGTGGAGGCTTACCGCAGCCTGGCGAACTACCGGGGGACAGCGCCCTTCGAGCACTGGCTGGCCCGCATCGCGACACATGTTGGCTACCAGTACTGGAAGCGACAGAAGCGCGAGAGTGCTCTGGACACGGTGCCCCTGGAGGACTGGCACGAGGTAGCCGACGAGCCCCCCGATGACATCGCTCCGCAGGACGCCGCTGAGCTTCTGCACCGGCTTCTGGAGCAACTCCCGCCCCGGGACCGGCTCGTCCTGACGCTGCGCTATGTTGAGGATCGAGGCGTGGCAGAGACGGCCGCGGTGACCGGGTGGAGCCAGGCTATGGTAAAGGTACAAACGTGGCGGGCCAAGAGGAAGCTGAAAGCCCTTTTCGAGAAAGCTCGCGAGGGGGCGGACCAATGAACGCGATAGAGCGCATTCGCAAGCTGGCTGTCAGAGCGCGTATGGAGAGGCCGCCCGACGTGGATGTCACGGACCGCGTCATGGCGGTCCTGCGCGCGGAAGCGGCGAGCAAGGCGCCGACCCTCCGGCCTCTGGCCTGGGTCGCGGGTGTGTCCTTCGCCGTCGCCATCCCGGCTGCCGTACTGGGCCTCTGGGTCTGGAGCACCCTCACCGATCCCTTGGTCATCGCGTTCGTGGAGCTGCCATGGGGGCTGCTATGAGCACTGAAGCTCCCGAGACTGAGCCGGAGAAGGTAGACGACTCGCTCCCGCCGGCGAGGCCGTTACCCTGGCGCCAGTTAGTGCTCGGCCTGGTGATCCTGCTCTGCGGTATCGCCATCGGCGCCGGCGGCGCCCTGATTCTGGGCCGGGAGGCCCTCGTCCACACCATCCGGGGCCGCGACCCCAATCCCCACGAGCTGACGGGGAGAATGGGGGAACGCCTCAACCTGACCGCCGAACAGCGGAAGCGGGTGGAGGCGATTGTGTCGGAACGCATGGGAGCGGTCCGGGAGATTCGGGAGGAGAGCCGGCCTCGCATCGGCGAGCAGATGCAGTTAATGCAGAAAGAAGTCGCCGAAGTCCTCAGTGACGAGCAGAAGGCCGAGTGGCGCCGATGGTTCCGTGAGGTTCAGCGCGCACGGCCGGGCCCGCCATCGGGATGGCGTCAGAGACGACCGGACGGCCGCCAAGGGGGGGCCGACGGATTCCGTGGCCCGCGCCCCGGAGGGCCTGGCCCCGGCGGCCCCCGGAACGGGAGGGACCGACCCGAGGGGAGTGTCGCTCCGACGGACGCACAACCGGCGCCGGCGGCTCGCCCCTCCCCGCCGATCACTGGCGGGGCGCGCTCGCCTGCTGCCGCCGGCGGAGTTCCCCCAACGAAAGCACCCCGCGAGACGAGACCCGACTCCCCATGACCTCGATCCCTCTCAGACGGCCGCGAAACTGGCGGTCGAGTCCATGGCGATGGAGCGGCTCGTTGTAGTTGCCCACCGTCAGCGGCCCGCTCCCTGTGCCGGTGGCGCCGCGTGTGTAGTCCGTCACGGTGTCCGCTTCCGCCGGCTCAGCAACTCTCCCGAAGTACCAGTGCACGTTCTCACTCGCCTTACTGCCATCGTACGTGACCGCGAAGAAGGTCCACTCATTCGGCTCCAGCTTCCCCGGTGAGCTGTCGTTCCGAGCGTGGTCGGGCCACTGGTTGACCGCCAGCCGCAGGCGGCCATCGCTCAGGTGCACCAGGTCGATCCCGGCCCGATCATAGTTGAGATTGCACAGGATACGGTTCCCGCCGCTGCCGACCTCAAGATTCGTCGGATAGACCCAACCGAGGATCGTGAACGACCGAAGGGCCTCCAGGTCCTCGATCGGCCCCTCGCCGACCGAAATCCACTTCCACGGCTCCCCGTCGCC
>CBFDAZ010000457.1:0-5139 GCA_965602825.1 uncultured bacterium | reverse complement strand
CAGGTTCGATTCCTGCACGGCTCACCAGTTCTATGGGCCCATAGTCTAGTGGTTAGGACTCCGCTCTTTCAAGGCGGCGACGCGGGTTCGATTCCCGCTGGGCCTACCAGCATGGGCGGATAGCTCAGTTGGCGAGAGCGCCTGCCTTACAAGCAGGAGGCCGCAGGTTCAAGTCCCGCTCCGCCCACCAGGTACGACCGTTTCGGGTTCCGGGTTCCGAGTTGCGGGTTCCGAGTCTCGGGTTTCGAGTTCGAGGCTCGAGACCGGTTGCGAATTCAGAACCCGAAACCTGGGACCCGGAACTGCAGTACATAGTAGTACGGCGGGATAGCTCAGTTGGTAGAGCGAGGGACTGAAAATTCCTGCGTCCCCGGTTCAATTCCGGGTCCCGCCACCAAGCCGCCGGCGTAGCTCAATTGGCAGAGCAGCTGAATCGTAATCAGCAGGTTGTGGGTTCGAGTCCCTCCGCCGGCTCCAGATGGCACCGTTCCGCGCCGCAGCCCCGGGCTGCGGCGTGTTGATTCAGGTCGGTGTCGATGCCCTGAGCCCGGACTCCCTAGCGCAGGTCGGCGGCACCCGTGGGATCGGCTCCCGCGCAAGCAGGCGCGGGCCTGCCTGATGAGGAACGGGCCACCACTACAACCGGCAGGGGGTGTTCCGTATGCGCAGGAGTTTCGCGCTGCTGTGCCCGATTGGCGCAGCGGTGCTACTGGCCGGTTCCGCCGGCAACCTGAGGGCGGATTCGGCCAGGATTGAGGGGACCGAGATTGTCGCCGCAGAGAAGCTGGAGGTGACGGTTGCCTATCGGTACGACTCCGATCACGGCAACCAAGCCGTGCTCTTGTTGCGGGTTCTCCCGAGAGACGTGGCTCCATCCTTCGACGTGTCGCCCCGCTTGCAGCGAGTCACCCGAAGCCAAGAGGAGAAGACGGCAACCTTCACCGTCGAACGCGGGGGCCAAGGCATCTCGACGGTCGAGCAGGTCGCGATCGCTCTCATGGAGGCCGGCCGCGGGCGCCAGCAACCCTTCTTCACCGAGACGCTGGAGGTTGGGTGGCGCTTCCCGTTGAGGTTCGAGCCCGGAGGCGGGCCGATCGTGCCCGTGTCGGGCCCGGACGTCTCGCGCGAGTTGCCTGGTGGCGGCGAAGCAGCGCCAGTGGACTCGGAGATCACGGGCGCGAAGGTCGCACGACTGAAGCGCTTCCTGGAGTCGATTCGCCTGACGCGCGAGGCGATCGGGGACATCATGGAGGACCGGCGGACCTACCGGCTGATGATGCTGCAGGCGGCTGTCAGCCAGGACCGAGCGGCTGAACAGGAGCTGCCGGTCGCCGAGAACGTGCCGGACGCCGAGCACCCCGAGCCCGGCGAGCCGGGCGTGCAGGAGGCTGAAGAGGAGCCGACCGGCAAGCCGCCGCGGCCCGACGACGCAGGGCCGCCGCCCGGGAAGGACCCTCAGGGCGCCCCCACCGGTCCCCGCATCTCGCGGCTGGAAGTGGACAGCATCGAGTCGCCTCGGCGCGGCACCTACCGGATCAACTTCACCTACCGCATCGAAGATGTGAGCAATCGGACGCCGATCACGTTTGACTGCTTGCTCAAGGGCGGTGCCAACAGCCACGTGTCGGTGATTCCCTGGGTCCACGGATCGCCCGAGCGGAATCACACGGCGAAGGCGTACATCTTCGTGCACATCAATACCCCGGCCGCCCCGCTCTCGCTGGGGCCCACACCATTCAAGCTGCGGGCCCGGGGCAAGAAGGGCGGCTTGATCAAGGAGACGCAGTGGAAGCCGAAGTTCGCCTGGTACAAGGCGTATGACCAGATCACGCGGGACAATATCCTCGACTACTTTGCCGATCCCGATGCGCCTCCCAGCATGCGCTACGTACCGGTCAATGAGGGCGAGGACAGCCTGGCCGAGAAGTTCCATCGGTACAAGGACGAGCCGCCGATGTTGGTGATCAAGACGAAGGAGGGCACGTGCTGCCGCGGGTTCTTCTTGCCACACCAGGGCGCCCAGGGGGTCGAGGGTGCCTGGATCGTCGAGCTTGATTGCTTCGATGCCCACGGTCCCTGCGATCTGGAAGGCAGCCACATCCTCCCCGACACGGGTCGCTACTCGATTCGCTCCTACGACAACGCCGGGCTGATTTCGACCAAGGGCCGGTTCGACCTCGATTGGCACGGCTTCAACTGCACCGAGGAAGAGGGCGACCTGGTGATAGGGCACGAGCCGGACGGAACCTACGCGCTCGCGCCGCTGAATGGCTGCGAGATCAAATACTGACAAGGGGGATGCGAACCATGACACACAGATCTTTGGTCTGGTTATCTCCGATGATCCTGGTCGCAGCCCTCGCGACGGGCGCGACCGCTCATCCGCAGGCGCAGACGCTGTGTGGGCCCGCGGCGGCGATCATCACGACGCCGCAGCAACAGCAGTCGCTCATCACGACGATCCAGGCGGCGCCTCGACCGCTCGGATGGACCGCGCGGCGGCCCAGCCCCAGGCGGCCCACTATCGTCTACGAGAACGGCGACGCGTTTGTGCTCGTGCCTCTGGAAGACCACATGGCGCGCCATCAGAAGGCCGGAGGAGGGGGAGCACCGCTCCCGCGCGAGGCCACGCCCGATCCGGGCTCGATGACGGCGATGAGCGAGGCGGACCTGCCGATGTCGCTCTTCGTGCACAACCGGAAGTACCTGACCCCAACCAGGAGCCAGGGAGGTCGCGGGCTGTGCCATGTGTTCGCCGCGGCGGCGATGATCGAGTCGCTGTGCAAGCGACGCCTGATGCGCCAGGGGGTGCCCGAAGAGAAGGCGGAGATTGACCTGTCGGAGGAGTGGATGGGGTACTGGTCGATGAAGAGCACCGGGGAGCGGGAGGGGAACGAACTTCTGGACGGCGATGGCGGGTTCTCGAACCTGGACCTAGAAGAGGTTCTCCGGAAGCCGTGGCAGCTTGAGGCCTACCTGCCGTACAACCCGATATCGTGGCCGGAGGAGGATCCGGCGGTGCACACATGGTGCACCAGTCACTACAGAGCACGAGGGGTAGCGTACTGGGAGTGTTGGGCCCACGTTGACCGGGGCGACGATCTGCCGCTGAGTACCCGCCACTTCAACGGCTTCGTTTCTCCGGACGGCCCGCTCCCGAACATCAAGGTGCGGGACATCGTGCTCGACGCCGACCACGGGACTTGCCTTGAGACCGCGAAGCAGTGCATCGACGACGGACGGACGGCCTGCCTGAGTCTGGCGTGGCCCTCAAGCAAGGCCTGGAACGGCACGATGCTCCACGTGCCGCCCGACTACCCGTTCGACCTGCGCGACAAGGTGGTGAATGAGGAGGCGTTGACCGGGAGGGAGCAGGCGGAATGGGATGACTGGTACATCGCCGGCCACGTAGTGCAGATCTTCGGGTACGGGAAACGCGGGACCGAGGCGGAGGGCATCTGGCTGGTCAAGAACAGCCACGGCCTCGGCTCGGGCTTCGACGGGATCCTGTACCTGACCGAGAACTTCATCAAGCTCTCCTGGCCTGACGTCTGCCATGCCCGACTCACTAGCACGACTCTCGAGGACCTGGACCGGTTCGCTGAGACACTGAAGGCCTCCGAGCCGAAGGCGCCTAGCGGCGAGGGCCACATCAAGCGGACAAGGGAGTGAGGGCCGCTCTCTGCCAACGTGTCCTACGGCGAACGGAGTCGCCTCCGTGAGGCTCGGGGGCGGCTCCCGCCGTTCTCGGTCACGGCGAGTAGTAGTTCCAGTTCATCTTGGCGCGACGGTAGTAGTTGTGGGCCCAGAGGCGCTCGTGGTTCGGGGCGGGATTGGCGTCCTCGTTGTGGTAGACGTGGATCTCGCTGGCGGTGACGACGATGATCTCCTCGCGCCAGTCGCCGGAGGCGTCAGCCACGTAGAGCCGCCAGGCCTCCTCGTCGAAGCGCTCGACGAACTCGCCGGTCAGCGGGTCGAAGAGACAGACATCGCCCTGGGTGTGTCGCTCCTTGGCGGCGGCGAGCTGCTTCGCCTCGCCGGTCCAATCGATGGTGGAGATCTCCTCCAGGCCCTTCTCGGTCCAGCCCTCGGGTGTGACAGCGTCCATCTCCCAGTGGGCGATGGGATTGCCCTGAGCGTCGAAGACCCAGGGCTTCTGGTGGGTGTCGTATCGGCTCCGGCACCAGATCTCCAGCCCGGGGCGCGCCGGGTCGAAGTCCCCGACCGCGGCGTTCTGGGGCTCCTGCCCTTCATAGTCGGTTCGCCATAGCGCCCCACTGATGTTGAGTACCCCCACGCCATTCGAGCCTTCCTCGAAGAGCACGACCTCCAGGCCGGGGATGTCGGGCCGGACGTCGTAGGCGTAGACCGAATCGAAGTGCCCTCTGAAGCCTTCGGGATACGCCGCAGTCTCAACGAGCGTGCCTTCCTGGTCGAATAAGGTGCCTCCGCAGACTTCATCCCGGCCGTCGCCATCGATATCGGCGACGCGTACGGGTCCATGGGCGCAGCCCAGATAGCGGTCCGTCTCCCAGAGGGGCTCGGCCCCGGTGCCGCGCAGGCCGTAAGCGGCGAGGAAGCGGCCCATCTTGTATGTATCCGCGGCCGGCGTGGCCTGGAGGATGATGTCGCGGTCGCCCTGGCCCCGGAGGTTACAGACCGCCACAAACTCCCACTTCTCCACACCCTCCGGCACAGGGGGCTGCGCCCGCAGCGTCTCCTCGCCGGTCGGCCCGTCGAGAGCGACGAGGCTGCCATCCCCGGTCAGCAACAGCACCTCACACCGCTCGTCGCCGTCCACGTCGGCGGCCTGGACGCCGGGCGCATGCAGGCCCGGCAGACCTTCGTTCTCCGACTTCCCCGTCAGGCGGATGTCGATCTCTCGGATCCAGAGCTGCTCGCCGTCATGCCCGTACGCGGCGACTGAGCCGGGGCACGTGAACAGATAGTCGAGGGCATCGTCACCGTCGAGATCGTGGACAATGATCCCGCCTCGAAGCTCATCTGCCACCTGTTCCTGCAGAGGTATGACGAAGGGGTTGGTGTAGTACTGGGCGCCCGGTATCGTCAGCATGAGTCGTGGATCGCCCCCCTCATCGCCCGGCTGCGCACGTGGCACGCTCGCCGAGCAGAGAAGGA
>CBFDAZ010000456.1:0-5157 GCA_965602825.1 uncultured bacterium | reverse complement strand
GGGTGTTGGCGTCATGATCGGTGAGTTCGGCGTCTTCCACAAGACGCCCCACGATGTCACGCTCCGGTGGCTCGAGGACTGCCTGCGCCTCTGGCGCGAGGCCGGCTGGGGCTGGGCGCTCTGGAACTTCGATGGGGGCTTCGGCATCCTCGATAGCGGACGAGCCGATGTGCAGTACGAGGACTTGAACGGTCACAAGCTGGATCGCGAGATGCTCGAGTTGCTGCAGAGGTACTGACCACGACGTCGAAGCCACTCAGATTGCGCGTCGAGCGAGGCGGCCATGAGCCTCACACCAGCGTGCAGGCTGTGGCTCGAAGCCAGGATGAACCCGGCGCCGGGCCCTGCCCGGTAATCTCCTTGTGCGCCTCGAAGGCGGAGAAGGCCCGTGGTCTCAGGTGACGTGGGTTCCGGGGAAGGACAGCCCCGGCTGATGTGTAGGCGCTGGCCGACTACCGCCCACGGACGAGCCGGAACCAGCGTGTCTCGCCGCGTCTGAAGGGTCCAGCGTTCGGCGGTTCCAGCTTCAGGGCATCGGGCACGTTGATCTCAACATCGCCGCCGGGGCCTGAGTGCACCGCCAGGAAGTGGCCATCCGTCTGCACGACCTCCCCTCCGCTGGTCCACACGTGACAGCCCGCCTCCGCGAACAGCGTCCTCAGCATGCTGCGCGTCGGGCCCCAGTCGCACACCAGGATGCTCCTCCCCGACTGGGCCGCCGAGACCTGAGCGTCCTCCCGATACCGCCCGAGCACGTCCGTCCGCCCATCGGTCACCACCACTCTCGGGGTCACCGTGAACCCCGGCCCCCAGGCCTCTCCCTCGAGCAGTCCCTCGCCGGCGCTGCCCAGTCTCCCTTCGTCCATCCTGACCGCGATCCCGGTGACGCTCTCCACACTGGCTCCCACATACCCCGGCGCGTAGATCCACAGCGCGGTCGATCCCTCTCGTCCCAACCTCGCGTGGATCGCCTCCACCTGCCCCTCGGTCAGCCGGAACGCGTTGGCGAACAGGCACACCTTGCACTCCGGCATCGTGCCATTCACGAAGTCCTCCAGCAGGTAGTACCCCACGGCGACGCCTGCCTTTGCCACCTCATCCCGCAGGTGGTACATCATCCACCAATTCGCATCCCAGTCGTCCTTCACATGCAGCTTGCCAACCTCGTCGATGATGACCCCAACCTCTGGCCGGTAGCCCCTCGGCTCCTCGTAGACCGCCTCGTAGTCGGCCTTCCGGCCCCGCATCAGGGCCCATGGCGCCTGGCCGTTGAACGCGCCCCGCGAGACCAGGTCCATCCACCACGTCCCCGCTCGGTGAGCGATCACCGAGGCCAGGTTCCTCCCAAGCACCCCCAGCGTCTCATCCAGGTCGGCGCACTGCCGGTCGAACAGCGCGAAGTGTTCCGGCAGGCCCTCGGCATCGATGAGGCTGGTCCGCGTATCATCCTCGTTGAACCAGAGCTTCCCGCGCGCGGCGATCGAGTCCACCGGGCACATGAAGTTCCCCGCCCCACCCGCGAATCGGTCGGCGTAGGAGTAGGGGCTGGCGAGGATGTCTACATCTTCGGAATCCAGCACCCGCCCGAGCGCGTAATGCCCCGCGATACTCCCCGGCAGGTCGAATGTGTAGCCGTAGAAGAACGCCGACAGCCGTCGTCCGCCCGACGCCTCCTTCACAATCCGCGCCCACTCTATGATCCGGTCAGCGGTGATGTCGCTCATGTATGCCGAGAAGTCGACCCAGTCTTGCTCCCGCGGCACCCCGTACAGCACCTGCATCGGGCTGCCGCCCGCTCCCTGTCGCATCGGGAAGCGACCTTCCTCGGCCAGCGGCACACCCGCCGTCCCCAGCGTCACGTCATTCCTGCCCCACGCCTGCTGCAACGCCTCGTCGCTCCCATAGGTCTTCGTCAGCCATTCCCGGAACGCCGCCTCGTTCGCCTCTGAGTAGTCCGGACCGCTCCTGCGGTAGTCTGCCAGGAACATCTCATGGTACGGTCCGCCCGGCTGCCAGGCGACAATCCGGGGCGCGTACTCGCTCGCCTCGTAGTGACTCACCACCTCCGCCAACTCATCGTTCGAGCCCTTACGGAAGTACTCGGACGCGATCGACAGGCCCGGACTGGATCCATCCGCAAACCGCACGTACTGCCCAGGGGAAACCGATTTCTCCCGCATCGCCTTCCACGACCAGTTCGGTCCCGGATAGACGCGCAGGATGAACAGCGCCTGGGGATCCAGGGCAGTGAACCGGTCCATCAGGCCGTCGGGGTGCTCCCAGTTCATCGTCACGCCGTCAGGCAGCCGGGGGCACCGAAGCGGCAGCGAGTAGATGTGCACGCCGGCGTCCCTCGCCAACGCCGCCTGTTCGCTCAGGTGTCGGTCCGACTCATCGCCCGGGATGTCGGTGTTGTGGAAGAAGACGAGCGGCACGGTAGGCCGGCCGTTGATCATCAGTCGCGGCATGCCGTTTGCCGTCTCCACCGTCGCCTGCTGCACGCCCACGAACTCACCCCCGAG
Organism: uncultured bacterium; assembly: GCA_965602825.1. Classification (GTDB taxonomy): domain Bacteria; phylum Armatimonadota; class Zipacnadia; order Zipacnadales; family VGFC01; genus CBFDAZ01. The sequence goes on along the minus strand of CBFDAZ010000456.1, from coordinate 2,635 downwards.
CACGCGGCCGCTTCCCACGATCATCGCTGCGGCAACGCCCCAGGCCTGCTGCATCGTATCTTATGCCCCCGCTCCCGCGCATGAATGCCGGCGCGTGATTGCCGATCCGAGTCAGCCGACCATGCGGCCAGCCTTGCTGGCGCCGTCGGCCCACAGGTCGTACTGCGGGTCAGTGTACACGTCGAAGAACGCCTGCAGGCGCGCGTCCAGTTGGCGGCGGATCTCGTCGTGCTCGGGCTGGTGGACCAGGTTCTCCCACTCGCCGGGGTCAACGGCCGTGTGGTACAGCTCATCCGGGCCGTCCGGGTGCCGACGGATGAGCTTCCACTCGGGCGTCTGCACGGCGCGCACGTTCTCGTAGTCATGGAAGATGATCTCCTCGCCCCAGGCGCAGTCCCCGCCGTGCAGGGCCGGCGCGTAGCTCCGGCCGGGCAACGGCCTGTCGCGCGGAAGCTGCGCGTCCAGCCCCACGCACCCCAGCAGGGAGGGAAAGAAGTCGTAGTTGCAGGTTAGCGTGTCGATGACGCGGCCACCGGGCATGCCATCCGGGTGACGGAAGATCAGGGGTACGCGCATGTTCTCCTGGAACATGTGGATCGGCCGCGAGTGGTCGCCCATGCCCCACATACCATGGTGGCCCCCGCATAGGCCCTGGTCGGCGGTGTAGATCACCAGTGTGTTTTCGGTCAGCCCCAGCTCATCGAGCGTGTCCAGCAGCGTCCCGACGCCATCGTCGACTCCACTCACCGCCGCTGCATAGCTGCGCATCGCTGTCTCGTTCTTGATGCAGTCGCGGTTCTGTACCAGCCATGGGTGGGGTTCATCACGGGGGAAGCAGGTGAGCGGCCGATCGGCATAGTAGGCCGTGTGGCGGTTGCGGTGCCCCTCGCGCATGTCCTGGTCCAGTCCGTACGGCCCATTGTACCCCACGTAGAGGAAGAAGGGTTGGCGGCGCGTTCCGCGGAGGAACTCGACCGCATGGTCGGTGATCGCATCGAGGTAGTAGCGGGGCTCGCGATAGATCTCTCCCTGCCAGATGGCCTCGGAGTCGTAGAAGGTCCTGGTGTGCCCCCGGGGCTTGGTGAACCAGTAGCCGAAGCCCAGTTGCGGGCGGAGGCTGTCGCCCAGGTGCCACTTCCCGCTGAGGCCACACTGGTAGCCGGCCCCGGCGAGGATCTCCGACAGGCTGGTGAACTCCTCGATGGTGCAGTAGGCCTCCGGGCCAACCTGGGCGTCGGGCTTCTCGCCACCCAGCCAGTTGTGGACGCCGTGCTGGGAGGGGATGAGGCCGGTGAGGTAGGTGGCCCGGTTCGGCGAGCAGACGCCGTTCACACAGAAGGCGTTGGTGAACCGGACGCCTTCGCTCTGCAGGCGGTCGATGTTGGGTGTGAGGATCTCCCGGTTCCCGTAGCAGCCAAGGGTCCACGGGCTCTGGTTGTCGGTAATGACGAACAGGATGTTGGGCCGTATGCCGGGCTCCCGGTTCGGTTCCATCGCTGTGCTCCTATGCCGGCTTGGTCTGAGCGCGCAAGGCCTCGGGGCCGGCCGGTGGGCCGGACGACCCCTGTCTGGCGGGCTCTCGCCTCTGTGGCTTCGCCGCGCTGCTGCCGGGTCCTCCCGTCATGCTCGGACACGGCCGCCCGCTCATCGGTCTGGCGACACCGATCGCTCGGGCTGCTCGCGAAGCTGGGGGCACCATCGCAACAGGCGCTCGGCGAAGCGCTCAGCAACTCCGACTTCGTTGTGCGGCCAGTGTAGTGCAGCGGAGTTGATGGGCCTTATCTCCAGGCCCCGGTCCCACTCGGTAGGCCGGAAACCGTCCGCGGCCTGAACGCGCGCAGGGCACGGCAGACCGCAGCGAGAAGCCTATGCCCGGCCGGTGGGAAGGAGAGGCGGTTCCCTCGTGTCAGCGTCTCGTGGCGTAAGGTAGCGGGGAGGGATCCCCTGGAACGTTCTCACTATGAGACCACGACCGCATCAGGAGGGTTGCCATGGCTGAGTCGGGACTTCGCTTTGCCGCGAGCCTGCTCTGCTTGTTGTGGCTTGGCGCCACCGCAAAGGGCGAGAAAGCGGTCCGGGTGACCGACCTCGGCGCGGCGGTTGACGGGAAGACCTTGTGCACCGCCGCGATCCAACAGGCGATCGACGCCTGCGCCGCCGAAGGCGCGGGAACGGTCACCTTCCCGCCGGGCACGTTCCTCTGCGGCAGCCTGGTGCTGAAGAGCAATGTCACGCTCTACCTGGAGGAGGGAGCCACGCTGCTCGGCAGCCCCAACCGAGAGGACTACTACGGTCCGCCCTACGATGCCGAAGGGCAGCCGGCGGAGGGGGAACCCGTCTTCCGGAACCTGATCCACGGCGAGGACCTGCACGACGTCGCTATCCGCGGCCCGGGCACGATCGACGGCAGCGGCGCCGCGTTTCGCGACAAGACCAAGAAACGGACCAAAGCCATCTACCTGGTCAACTGCCGCGACGTCCTGGTAGAAGACGTCCGCCTCCGCAATGCCGGCAGTTGGATGCAGCATTACCGATTCTGTGAGAACCTGACGATCCGCAACATCGACGTGTTCAACCACATCGCCTACAACAACGACGGGCTGAACGTGGATAGTTGCCGCAACGTCAGCATCAC
>CBFDAZ010000455.1:0-5183 GCA_965602825.1 uncultured bacterium | reverse complement strand
CAATCAGGCAACGTCAGCGGCATCACCGCCAGCCACCTCGCGGACGGGGGCGTCCGCGCTCGTACGGCGAATCTTCGAGGGAGTTGGCCATGCCCCGGTGGGGCACCCGGAAACAACGAAGATCGGACGGCCGCAGGCTGGAAGCCTGCGCCACGCGCATCTTCGAAGCAGCTGCTTGGCCCTTGGTGATACCACCGCGCCAGCGACCCGGGGGCCGTTTACGCAGGTGTCTGCGGGGCCTGGCTCTGTTGGTCTGCCAGGGCCTCTGTAAGGGCCTTTTTGAGCGAGGCGACCCAGTCCTTTGCGAGTTTCTTCGGCGTGCTGTCGAGAATCTTGGCCTGCGCCTCGTCAGCGATACAGATCTCCTCGTCCTGGATCACCAGCGCGACCTTGCCGTCGTCGAGCTCCTCAGTTTTGATATCCGCGGGCTTGAAGTTTGCGCCCATTGCTCGCCTGAGCCTGGAGGCAGCCTGCTCAGCGCGCTGCAACGGCGGCAGACCATCGTATTCCGTTCGGAGCGTGATGGCAGGCCTGCCGTTGATCGAGACTTCACCGACCTTCTGACCGTCAACTTCCGACTCGCGGCCGGTGATACGCAGCGTGGGCATCCGGGACAGGATCCTCGTCGCGCCTTCCTCTTCCCCGAGGTAGAGGTTCCCGGCGAGCGCGTCCTTGATGGACGTTTCGAGGTCCTCCAGGGTCCACTGGAAACCGGGCGGGTAGGAGAAGGTGACGATCCGTCGATGGCCCTCTTCGCCGAAGGTGACCGTCTCGTGCCCGTCGATCAGGATGGTCATACAGTCATGGCCGGCTTCGCGCCAGCGCTTGAGGCCGTCTTCAGAGCCGAAGTCGATCAGTTCCAGCGACAGGCGCTCGGCACCGGCGTCAAGCCGCTCGAGCAGGTCCACGGTCGGTTGCTGACAGCCGGACGAGACCTGGATGTAGGCCGTGATCTGTACGGTGCCGTCCGATGCTGTTGGCTCAAGCTCGGATGGAGTCCCCGCAGTCGGGCCTTCGGGAACGACACCGACCGGGCGTGGTTCTTCGGTTCCCGTCCGCTGACAGGCGGGTGTGAAGACCAAGACGATTGCTGCTCCCAGGGCAATAAGCCCAACGGTTGTGCGCACGGCCTATCCCTCCTCAGTCTGTTCGGTCTCTATCTGTCCATCGACGAGCGTGACGATCCGTTCAGCGGCCGAGACGGCCTCGGGGTCATGGCTGGCGAGGAGAACGGTCGTCTCACCGTTGCTGTTGAGCGCATGGAGCAGTTCCATGATGCGCTGACCATTGTCCCGGTCGAGCTCGCCGGTCGGCTCGTCAGCGATGATCAGGTCGGGTCCGTTGACAATGGCGCGGGCGATGGCCACCCGTTGCTGTTCGCCTCCACTGAGCTCGCCGGGCAGATGGTCGGCACGATGGTCGATGTTCGTACGCTCCATCGCTGCCCTCGCTTTGTCGCGCTTCTCCCGGTCCGATCCTGCCAGGGGCACGACCGGCATCATGACATTCTCAAAGGCGGTCAACGCAGGGAGCAGCCGAAAGGCCTGGAAGACGAACCCTACATTGTGGCGGCGGTACATCGCCAGGTCTTCGCTCCCCAGAGTCGCGAGATCCCTATCGCCAGCCCAAACATGGCCCTCATCGGGTCGTTCCAGACCGCCGATGAGCCCGAGCAGTGTTGACTTGCCCGCTCCGGAAGGGCCCGAGAGCGCCACGAAGTCGCCGGGCGGCAGATCGAGGCTCACATCCCGGATGGCTCGCACCTGGTTGTCACCGAGGCGGTACGTCTTGTGGACTGACTCCAGTCTGATTTCCACGCCAGAACTCGCCCCCTACGATCGATCTCGCCGCGATGTCTGCAACCGGGAAGTTGGCCGAAGCGACGGGCCATACCGCGGTTGTCGAGGCACACGATCAGATTTGCCGCAGCGCCTGGGCCGGTTCGAGCCGGGCTGCGCGCCTCGAGGCCAGGTAGCCAGAGATACTCCCTATCACCAGGGCCGTGGCTACGGCGCCGAGCAATACGAGAGGCGACGGAAGGGCCACGAACGGCAAGGCGGCCGGGGGAGGCGTTGCAGCGCATTCAGGATAGGACACGAAGGACCTGGGCAACGCCGGTTCGGCGAGAGCGCCATACAGATAGGCCAGCCCCACGCCGACGGCGGATCCAATCACTCCCCCAAACAGGCCCGCGAACACCGATTCGGCTGTGATGAGGCGCGACACGTCGCCGTCGCGCCAGCCCGTAGCCTTGAGAATACCGATCTCCGATATGCGCTCTGCAACTGACGACAGCGCTGTCTTGGCCACCAGGAGGAGTACGAGGGTCATGACAATGGCGGACATGGCAAACAGCGTCTTCTCGGTGACCACGGCGAGCGAGGCGGTCGCCTGCTCGATGTTGGCCTCGGTCGTTACCTTGGCTTCCGGCCCGATTAACTGCCGGGCCAACTCCGCGACCTGCCCGATCGCCCCGCTATCGCGCACGTTGACGAAAAGGGTCGTCACTACGGGCCCGTGGTCGTACATCCTCTGGGCCGTCTTCAGCGGCACGAAGGCCTCTGCACCAGAGATGTGAGCCCCGCTCTTGAGGTCCAGCAGGCCCACGACCTCGAAGCTGTAGGGACCCAGGTGCGTCCTGTCGCCGACCTTCAGGTTCTTGGTGGCGGCGTACTCGAGCGTCACCATCGTGTGGAAGTCATCAGCCGAGATCAGGTAGCGGCCCGCGGTGACAGCGCAGCACGAGCCTTCCTTGACGTCGCCCTTCTCCACCCGCACAGGCCCAATGGCCCTCTTCCTGGGATCAACGCCCGCGACGACGGTCGGGTGTTGCTCACCGGTCCGCTCGTTCTCGGAGAAAGCCCACAGATCGAGTACGCCAGTCACGCTGCGGACGCCGTCGATCTCGTCAAGCCTGTCTACCACCGCGCCGTCGACCTGGGCGAGGTCGCGGCCGATCTTGATCTGAGCCCAGGGACAGGGCTTGACCACTTTCTGCACGACGACGTCTGCTCCGGTGGCACTGAGAGCACTGCCGACTGCGTTCCGCACTGCGCCGGAAATGGTCGCAACGGCCACCAGCAGAGCAATGCTGATACCCAGACCTGATACAGCGAGAGCCGACCGAGTCTTCCGGCGGGCGAACCCCTTCCAGGCGTAAGACCACATCATCGCGAGTTCCCCTTGTCTCGGTGGTGCAACCAGTGCCCTATGTCTGCGTGACGACCGTTACCCCATAATGTCAACGCGTAAGGCCCTCTTGGGGCTCCCACTTTCCAGCAAAGCAGCCGCACGAAATCGGCAGCGAAGCGTTCTGCAGTGGTGAACGCTGCCCGGAACAACAGTGCCGGGCCGGGACAGAACGAGGGAGGGCATCGGTGCCGAGACGCCGAAGTACAGCATGCTGTGGGGTTCGTGTGTGCCGATTCTCAGGCTGGCTGGCTCCCATGCTCCGGGGAACATTGAGGCACCATCTCTGGGCAGTTGCCTGCACGACCGCCCTCGTCTCGGCGCTCGCGATAGCGCAGGAGCCGGCGGACGGTGAGCCGCCTGAAGAGGAGCAGGCCGAGGAGGCGGCGCCCGAGGAGGAACTGCCGCGCTTCTCCCGGCTCGACTTCGAGTCCGAGGAGCTCGATCCGCGCTGGTCTGCAGTGGATGCGGAAGCTGCCCTCAGCATCACCCGCGAAGCGGCGAACGTCGCCAACGGTCGTGGCGCTCTCGAGTTCGCATACTCGTCGCGCCAGGGCGTCTTCGAGCAGATCAGCTTCAGTGGTCTGGGTGTTGAGCAGGCGAGTGTTCTCTCACTCAAGATCAGGGCGACGTCCCCGACGTCTATCTCGCTCGGCGTCGAGGAGCAGAACGGGGCTATGTATCAGGGCCTGCTTCGGGTTGCGGCCGACAAGTGGGTGGGGGTGAGTGTGTCGCTGGATGACTTGGTCCTGGCGGAGAACTCACAGGATGACAACGACCGCCTGGACCCGGACCAACTGCGCGGGTTCTTCCTCGCCGACCTGGCCAACCTGGGTGGGGAAACGGGTCGGGCGCTGGGACTCAAGGACGGTGAGCAGCACCTGTGGCTGGATGACCTGCAGCTTACGGAGAACGCGAAGGTCACCCTCCGCGGGCGAGTCGAGAAGCTAGGCGACGAGTGGCTGCTCGTGGTGGATGGCTTCGAGGATGATGTTGCCTGGGTGCTGCCCATTCGTGAGGCGGGCCTGGACTTCGTCAACGGCGCCCCCAAAGCTCAGGGACGTCGCGCGCTCGAGATGACCTACACTCTGGATAAGGGGCGATGGGTCGGATTCGTCTGCGCTCCCCCGAACCGGCTCGATCTTTCCGCGGGCACCGAGTTCCACATGTGGACCAAGGCCGAACTGAGCGCCAGGATGGTCGTCGTGTTGGAGGAACGGGACGGCTCGAAGTACGAGACGGCGGCCAAGACGGAGGCCGATGGGAAGTGGCATTCGGTTCGGCTTCCGCTGGCCGAGTTCCTGATGGATGACGATACGACCGATGAGAACGGCCAGCTTGATGTGGGGCAGGTCTACCGGCTGATCCTGTTGGTTGATACCTTCGACGCCGACGTCACGCCCGCCGGTACCGGATCGATCGCGATAGACGACATCGGCATCGTCGCGCCTACCCGACCGGAGGACATCCGGTAGCGCCCAGCGATCCCTGACACTGAGCCCGCCTGGAGGAGAGAAAGGAGTCGTCAGAGGTGGCCAGGTGTTGGCTATGGTCCCGACGTGCTCTGTGGCTTCCTGTCTCCGCGATGTGTTGCATCGCGGCCGCACAGCGCTCCCCGCAGGTCGTTGAGAAGGCGACCGACCCCCAGTACACAATCCAGTTTGCCTTCACTGCCCCAGCCCAGTGGCCTCGTGATGGCGAGATCCGCGTCATGTTCGATCGGGCAGAATCTGGAGCGGGCTACGCCTTGGTCATCGGCGGCACAGAATGCCGCTTCGCGCGAACCGATGGCGAGCGGCTGACGCGTCTCGGCAAGGTGGGAGCCTGGGAGCCTGTGGCGGGCGTGTGTCGTGGCGTGCTGAAGCGGCGTCGCTCGCGGATGATGGCTTTCATCAACTCCGACCGCGTGGTCACAGCTCAGGACGCGGCCTTGCATGGCGGCGCGGTCTCGTGGACGGCCACCGCGCGCAGGTCACCACCGGACAGGCTCCTTG
>CBFDAZ010000454.1:0-5189 GCA_965602825.1 uncultured bacterium | reverse complement strand
GGCGTCTCGCGCGGCGCATGTTGTGCGGTGAAATCGGCCTCGCCGATGGCCTTGTTGGCCCAGGCGAACCACTTGAAGTATTCGGGATGGTCCTCGTTGTACTTCGGACCCTCGTAGAAGATCCAGTAGCCGTCAGTGACGTCGGAGATCATCACGGCATTCTTGCCGCAGAACTCGGGATCGGCGCCGGTCACAACAGGGTCGATGCCACCGGCGTACATGAAGGGGATGCCTGCTTCCTCCGCTGTCTTCATCCTGTTGAGGAGTCTCTCCCGGTTGCCGTCCACGGCCTCGCGTTCGGGCAGGAACCGGGACGGGCGCCCGTAGGTGACGGCATCGGCCAGGATCAGCGGCGCCTCTTCAGTCGCCCACTCCGGGTAGGTCGCCTGAACCATGAACGGCGTGCCGGGTGCGGGATAGATGCAGAACTGGAAGCTCGGGTCGTGCTCGTCCACCGCCTCGCGTAGCGTTCGGCAGCGTTCGCGCCAGTGGTCGATCTGGAACTCCGAGAACTCCTCATGCAGGCCCTGTTCCTCCAGCCAGCTCCTCCGCTCGGCCAGCCCCAGCTCGGGCAGCTGAATTCCCTTCTCCTCGGCGAACTTCCCCATGATGAGGTCATCGTAGGAGAGGGAGTAGAGGTTGCCTTCCTTGCCGGGCGCGTAGTTCTCATAGTCGAGGAAGACGCCGATCAGGTGTTCGTTCTCGGCACCGATCCGGGCGTACTCGACGATGTACTGGTGGGTCCACTCCCAGAACTCATCCGAGTTGACGCTCCACAGCGGCTGTTCATTGCCGCTGGCCCAGACGACCCGCTTGCCATCGGCTTCCGGCCCATCGGGCGCGGTTAAGGTGCCGCGCATCCACGGCATGTGGTAGATGCCGTACTTCGCGCACCACTCGGTCACCTGCACGACCTCGTCGAGCCGATCGTGCCCCAGGCGGGGCGAGAACACGTTGAACCCCGCCTCGGCCGCTTCGGCAATCATCCACTCCTTGGTGACCCAGTCCTCCTGTGGCTGCATGACCTTGTCCACGAGTAGGGTCAGCTTGACGCTGCGGCCGAGCTCCTCGCGCGCGACCTCCTGCGCCCAAGTGCAACTCGCTCCCACCAGGAACGCCACAGTAGCGGACGGCAGACATCGCCGCGAAGCCATCATCACTGGTCACTCCTCGTTGCTGAGGCGAGTCGCGCGGCTTCCAGCGCGGTTGGCTCCCCGATCCGGGGCGCAACGGTGCGCCACCCGCGCAAGGAGGCGTCTTCCGCGTCGCGCCCACGGAGGCCTTCGCGCCCGGCGGCCGGGTTGACGACACGCAGCCCGCACGCTATGCTGAGTCGCGAAGGGAGTGACATCACCGGAGCCGCTGCCCGGCGCGGCTTCGGGCTTTCGTGTATGGGTGATTGGCGCCAGTCCGACCTCCTAAGCAAGGAAGAGATCGCCGCGCTCCAGTTGACGCGCCTGCGCGGCGCGATCGACCGGGCCAAACGCGCGCCCCACTACGCCAAGAAGCTGGCGCAGTTGTGCCCGGATGACTTGACGAGCCTCGACGACATCCGCAGGTTGCCCTTCACGACGAAGGATGACCTGCGCCGGAACATGCCGTGGGGGTTCCTGGCAGTGCCCGCGACCGAAGTCGTGCGAATGCACTACTCATCGGGCACGACGGGCATGGCCACGGCGGTCTACCACACGCGCCAGGACCTGCAGTGGTGGGCTGAATGCGTGGCTCGCGGCATGGTTGGAGTTGGAGTCACCGAGGAAGACGTCTTCCAGAACATGATGGGCTACGGGCTGTTCACGGGGGGGTTGGGGTTTCACTACGCGGCCGAGCTGATCGGGTGCATGACCATCCCCGCAAGCGCCGGCAACACACAGCGGCAGGTGCAGTTGATGCGCGACTTCGGGACGACGGTGCTGCACATCCTGCCGAGCTACGCGATGAGGGTCGTGCACTTCTGCAATGAAGCGGGGCTCGACCCCCGGCAGGACCTGAAGGTGAAGTACGCCTTCGTGGGCGCCGAGCCTCACACGGAGAAGATGCGCAAACGGATTGAGGAGCTGCTCGGCTGCAGGATCTACAACTGCTACGGGCTGTCTGAAATGTGCGGCCCGGGTGTGGCCCTCGAATGCCCGGAGCAGAACGGCCTGCACTTGCGCGAGGACCACTACCTGGCCGAGCTCATCGACCCCGAGACCCTGGAGCCGGCCGGGGCCGGAGAACGTGGCGAACTCGTCCTCACGACCCTTAACCGGCAGGCGAACCCGCTGGTCCGCTACCGCACGCGCGACCTCACGACGCTGATCGACGAGCCGTGCCCCTGCGGCCGGGTCCACCGGCGGATCACGCGGATCGCCGGTCGCACCGATGACATGCTGATCGTCCGCGGCTGCAACGTATACCCCATGCAGGTCGAGCGGGTCCTGATGGACGTAGACGAAGTGGGGGCGAACTACCTGATCACCATCGACACGGCGGGCGACCTCGACGAAATGACGGTGTCGGTCGAGCTGCGGCCCGACGTGGGCTTCGACGACATGCGCAAGCTGGAGGCCATCCGCCAGCGGATTGCCGCCGAACTCCGCGGCGAGCTGCTGCTGACCCCCAAGGTGGAGCTTCTCGAACCACAGAGCCTGCCCACGACGGAGGGCAAGGCGGCGCGGGTGGCGGACAAGCGGCAGAACACCCAGGAGGAGCAGTCCTGATGAAGAGCCGTGCCATGCTGTCGGGGAACGAGGCCATCGCTCGGGGAGCCTGGGAGGCCGGAGCGACCTTCGGCTCGGGTTACCCGGGGACGCCTTCCTCGGAGGTCCTTCCCGCGTTGACGGCGCTGGGCGACGCGTACACCGAATGGTCGGTCAACGAGAAGTGCGCCCTGGAGGCCGCGGCAGGCGCCTCCATGGCGGGGGCACGCTGCCTGGTCACGATGAAGCACGTCGGGCTCAACGTGGCGGCCGACCCGTTCTTCACGCTGTCGTACGTGGGGGTCAATGGGGGGCTGGTAGTACTGAGCGCCGACGATCCTGCCATGCACAGCAGCCAGAACGAGCAGGACAACCGCCACTATGCACGCGCCGCCAAGGTGCCCATGTTGGAGCCCTCGGACAGCCAGGAAGCCAAGGACTTCACTATGCGGGCGTTCGAGCTGAGCGAGGAATTCGACACGCCCGTCCTGCTCCGGACCACGACCCGGATCAACCACAGCGCAAGTCCGGCGGACCTGGGCGACCGGACGGAGTGCCCCGCGCCGGGGGCGCCGGCTCCCGACCCGCTGAAGTACGTCATGATCCCCGCCCACGCCCGGAAGCGCCGCCTGGTGATGGCGGAACGCACCGCCAGGCTGGCAGCCCTGGCCGAACAGACAGACCTGAACCGCGTCGAGCCGGGAGACGGGGAGATCGGGATCATCTCGTCGGGAGTGGCCTACGAGTACGCGAGGGAGGCGGCGCCCGAGGCCTCGTTCCTCAAACTGGGCCTGACCTGGCCCCTGCCCGCGGAGAAGGTGCGGCAGTTCGCAGCCTCCGTCGGGAAGCTGTACGTCATTGAGGAGCTCGATCCGTACCTGGCCGAGCAGGTCTCGGCTCTCGGGATCCCCATCGAGCCGCTGCCGAAGGGGCTTCGCATCGGCGAACTCAGCCCCGAACGCGTTCGGGCAGCGCTCGGCGGAGAGGACGCGACCCCCGAACCCAGCGACCTGCCTCCTCGGCCTCCGGTCTTGTGCCCGGGCTGTCCGCACCGGGGCGTGTTCATGATCCTGCGCAAGCTCAAGGCGCACGTAACCGGCGACATCGGCTGCTACACGCTGGGGACGCTCCCGCCGCTGGAGGGACTGCACACGTGCCTGTGCATGGGCGCCGGGGTCGGCCAGGCGCACGGCATCGATGCGGTGTGCGGAGCCGAAGCGAAGACCGTCGCCGTAATCGGCGACTCGACGTTCGTCCACTCGGGAATCACGCCGCTGGTCAACATCGCCTACAACGGTGGAGCCTGCGCCGTCGTCATCATGGACAACGGCACGACCGCGATGACGGGCGGCCAGGACCATCCTGCTACCGGGCACACGCTCAGCGGGCGCCCGGGCCGGCGCCTGGACCTGGTCGGCATCTGCCGGGCGACCGGGATCGACGACGTCTGCGTGGTGGACCCCCGCAACCTCGAAGCGACCGAAGCGGCTCTGCGCGCGGCCATGGCCTCCGACGTCCCGTCCGTGGTCATCGCCCGGTACCCGTGCATCTTCGTGTCGCGAGAGCGCGGAGCCGTGAGGCGGATCAACGAGGAGCTCTGCAGCCAGTGCGGCCTGTGTCTGCGCACCGGCTGCCCGGCGATCTCGACACGTCCCACCGACGACCCCAAGCGCCCGCAGCCCGTCATCGATGCTGCGCTGTGCATGGGATGCACTCTGTGCGCTCAAACGTGCCCCAAGGGAGCGATTGAGACGCTCCAGCCGGCGTCAGACACGTAGGTGCCCAACGGCGGACCCGGAGCCCCGCCGTCACGGCGTCGCGAACCATCGAAGGGGCCCTTCCAGGAAGATTGCTATGAGCACGAATGTTCTCTTGTGCGGAGTCGGCGGTCAGGGGATCATCACCGCCTCGGCTGTTCTGGCCGAGGCCGCGCTGGTGTCGGGGTGTGATGTCAAGAAGAGCGAAGTGCACGGCATGAGCCAGCGGGGCGGGAGCGTCGAGAGTCACGTCCGGTTCAGCCACAACGGTAAGGTCCACTCGCCGCTGATCCCCGCGGGTGGGGCCGATCTGCTCCTGGCCTTCGAGATGCTGGAGGCCCTCCGCAAGCTGGCCATGGCCGGGCCGGAGGCGGTCGTGCTGACAGACGAACGGGAGATCGTGCCCATGTCGGTGACCTCCGGTCCCTTCGAGTACCCGACCGGGGCTCTCGACCAGCTCTGCGCCAGCGGACGCGCCGTCCATGTGGTGCGGGCGCTGGAGCTGGCCTCCGAACTCGGCGAGCCCCGAGCCGCCAACACGATCATGCTCGGAGCGGCGAGCCGCTTCCTGGAGATCGAGCGTGACGCGTGGGAGGCGGCCATCAAGGCCTGTGTCCGCCCGAGGGTCGTGGATATCAACCTGCGGGCCTTTGACGCAGGGACTGAAGCGCTGGGAATTGGGTAGCCCGCCGACGCGGGTGGTGGTGTTGGGGGACCGGCGACTGTCCTCCGGAGGTCACCCCTCCTTGTC
>CBFDAZ010000453.1:0-5191 GCA_965602825.1 uncultured bacterium | reverse complement strand
TCGAGGCCGCAGCGGGCAAGCTGCGGCCCCAAGTTCGCAGTCGCTCTCCGCTCAACGTCTCGCTTGCGTTCTGCCACCCCTCAAGCCCTGCATCGAGTACGGTTCCCGGCCCAATCTCCACGGCCTGTCCGCACTCGGATCAAGGCTGGATCATCCCCGGCAGGGCCCCGTTGATGGCGTTTGCGGCCATCCATTTGGCATGGCCATCGGCGTAGCCGACGTTAGAGCCACCGTTGTGGCGGGTGCAGTCCTCAATCTGGTTCACGACTTGGTTTGCGTTACACGGATTGCCAGAGGGCCTCTTGTGTATGGAGGCCCAGGCTGCAGCGCGCCCGCCGCAGGCGTTCGCATACCAGTGTGAGGCATCACTCATTGCCAGTAACTCGGCCGGCCAACGGATGTCGGCTTCGCGGCGGGCGTTCAAGTTGCCGTTGTACCCGTACGTGCGGTGGAACTGGTTCCTGGAGTCCGCCGCGTTTGCCGCGTCCCGGAGCCCATCCGGGCAGACGTAAAGGTCCCAGTTCTTGATGTACGGCTGCAAGCGGAAGCGCCACCAGTTCACGTTGTCCACCTGACTGCCCCTCGGCATTCCCGGGATCGGCGAGCCGGCGAGCATGAATACGGAGTCGTAGTCCTGGACGTACATCACCAGGCCGAGCGTGAGCTGCTTGACGTTGGACAGGCAGCTTGCCTGCCGGGCTTTGGCTCGTGCTCGTGCGAAGACCGGGAACAGTATTGCGGCCAGGATAGCGATGATCGCTATGACAACCAATAGCTCGATCAAGGTGAAGCCTTCTCGTCTTGTCATCATCTCACAACCTCCTGGCGGAACGGTGCCGCCGTCTCTGGGTCTGCATTCGCGCTCTGACACAGGATTCGCCGTTGGGGCGCCGGATTCCTCCAAGCTTCTGGCGAACGGCGGGAGGGGAAGGCTGACGGCGGAAGTCAGGATTCAGGAGAACAACGACGGAGCGGCGGGGCGTGTACGAGGAGCGCCAGCATGGGACCCGCGACTTCGCCAGGAAGGCGAATTACCCGGCCCGAGTCCATCGTCCACCGGGCCTATCTTAACGCCTATGATGCCAGTCCCCGTTTTTCGCGCACACTCGACAACCGCCCCCATCTCCGGACCTGTCGGACACTCAGCGAGACGGCAGAAGACAGAAGCACGGTCACGGCGCGAAGAACGGGCACAGAGGCGGGGGAGAGTGCTAACCCAGCCCCTGGAGCATCCAGCCGAGCGCGTAATTCTGCAGGGCTCCGATGGCGAGAGCGAGGAGAGCGAAGCCCACCCAACACACCTCAGACAGCAACCGGGCGCCGAAGGACAGGTCGGCCAGCGTGGCGGGGAGGCGTTCCGGCCCTCGCGGATGCCGCCGGTAGCACCAGCCAATGATGATGATCAGCAGCGCCAGCAACGCGCCGACACCGATGTAGGGCATGACCGCGTCGTACGGCGACGTCTCGCCGCTGGGGATCAGCGCGTGGGCGCGCCGGCCGCATAGCGTCAAGCACAGGAACGCCGTCATCGCAGCGACCGGCGCCGCTGCCGTGCGGCGACGCAGGACCAACAGGCGTGCGAGGTGGAGGCCGAGTGAGACCACCGCGAGCACAATAGCGAGGGCGAGCAGTGACTCGCCGAGCCACCATCCGCCGGTCGCGACCATCAGGACCGAGATCGTCCGCCAGCCCTCCATCCCGGGGCCCGCGGCGCCGGCGGCGCGAGCGCCTTTGACGGCTGTGGCCAGAGCCTCATCGGCGAGGTCGCTTCGCCCGTGTGACACGCAGTGGGTCACGAACTCACGCAGGGCGGTGGCTCTCCACTTGGCTTCAGCATCCCTGTCGGCCGATGGACGCGGCGTTGTGGCTGAATAGCGCCCCTCCCACGTGGCCGACGCCACCCATGACGGTGGGTAGCGCCAACTGCCCCACCCCTCCCGGAAGGGAGATTCGGTGACCAGGCCGTCGAGACGGAGGAGAGATGCGTAGATCGACAGTGCCTCATCATGTCGGTCGTGGGCCTCGTCTGTCCTGGCCACCTCGGCGGCGAACTGCCTGACCGCCACCCGCAAGCTTGCTCCGGGGAGCTCCGGGCGCGCGCGTTCCTGCGCGGTCAGGCGGGCGCGGAAGGGGTACTGCCCAAGCGCCTCGGAGGCCCGGCAGACGGCCCTGGTGAGGTCTGATGCGTGTTCGTCATATCGCACCGCTGCGGCGGCGCGCTTCAGATGCCGGGCGGCTGAGTCGATGTCCTCGTCAACGACCGCCAGCACCAACTCCGTGGCATCCCAGAGGGCATTGTCCGCCTCCACGACTCGCCCGCGGGCGATCGCCTCCTCCACGACAGCACGGTGCCAGGGCTTGAGCGGTGTGGGCTCATGGGTGACATCGGCGCGCGGAACTGCAAGCCGCACACGCCCGTCCAGTGCGCTCACAACCGCCGCCCACGTCCGGGGGTCATGGGGGGCCAGGCCCCGGAGGTGCTCGAGTGCGGTCTGGAATGATTGCTCGCCGCTGTTGGACCAGGGATTGCTCATCATCAGGCACGCCAGCCAGGCGTCGGTCTCTGCATCGCCACCCTCACCGGCGATGTGGGCGAAATCACTCGCGCCGACCGCCGCCTCGGGTGCGAAGGCGAGCGACACCCCTCGATCCCTTCGAGCCACGTACCCCGCGTGACGTGGGGTCAAGCCGGTGAGGAGCTGGAGTTGGGTAACTGCCACGTAGCGACTTGGCGCCCAGCCAAGCACGACCGCAACGAGCAGCAACGCGGCCACAAGATCGGCGACCTTCCTGCGCCGCTTGGCACCGTCGGCAGCATCCGTGGGCATGCACTTGTCCTCCACATAGCCCGCGATTGCCCCTATCAGACCGCGCGCCCGGGTCGTTGGCCGCACGACTAGCCACTCAGTCTCAGAGTTGGCTGCCGGCGGCTCTGAGTCCTGCTGCTGCGGCAGCAGCCGACGGGAGGCGAGTTCCGCTCCGGAGCGATCACCCTCGAGTCGGGACAGAGGTGGACGGTACCCGTCTCCGGCGCGTCGCAAGCCGCGGAACGGCCGGTGCGGGCCTGGGCCAAGGTTGACCCGGAGAATCTGATCGCCGAGAAGGATGACACGAACAACGAGTGCGCGATCAGCCTCCGGTTCGAGGACAAGCCGACGCAGCCGGCGGGGCAGGACGAGGAACCAGAGCCTCCAGACCCGGTCGCCAGCCCGATCGCCATCCGCCCGGCAGACCTGTACGGCGAAAGCACCATCGGGCCGGACATGTATATCAAGTCCCGCGTCCATCTCCCGGGCGGCGCGCAGCTTTCGGGCGGGTTCTCATTCTGGGACAGGCGGCGCGAAAACGACGCCGACGCCGACTGGAAACGTATCGACCTCTTCGCCACGTTCGACGGCGCCTTCACTAGCTGGAACCCCAACTACCAGACGGAGCACCAGGCGATCCTGGACGCCGGGGAGGGGAGGGTGGACATTGGTGAGTTCGAGGGCGAGGGCGACTGGAAGGGCGAGAAGTGGTACGTGAAGGGGCAGGAGGTGGAGACCAAGGTAGTAACCGGCAAGCTGGTGCTGAGAGGCAAAGTCGTCGAGATTGCTTCCGGGGACTATGGAGCGGGAGGCAAGGTCTGCTTCGACTACTCGGGGGATGAGCTGTTCAGTTGGGCTGGCTCGTCCGCCCTCTGGGCCGACGAGCTGGAGCTATCGAAGAAGCGCATGGGCGCGGACTTCAAGATGGCGAACTTCCCGTGGTTCATACCTGACTGGGCGCGTTAGCGCGGCGCACGCAGAACGAACGTAGCGTGCGAGTGTCCAGGGCCGACGGGCTGTTGGCGGTCTTTGATGCTCCTGTCAGCGGTTCTCCTGATGGAGGATGGGGTACCCCGTGCGGTTAAGTGTGTCGTCTTCTGCCCCCTGGAAGTGGCCTTACCATTCGACCAACGACTAACGACGCATGGCCTTCCACGGTAGCGCCCCCCAGGCCCGATTCCAGGAGGGCGGAAACAAGACGTTTAACGACAGGGGAATGACGGGGGACGGCAGTGAACAGGGGACGGCGGCGGCAGGGGAACAGCAGGGGCAACACCGGGGGGAACGGCAGGAGGGACGGCTGGCGGCGGGAGAGGAAGGCTGACGACGGGAGTCAGGAGAACGACGAACGGCAGACGACAAGGTCGGGTCAGAGGCGAAGGGCGACGGGGGGAGCGGGCCGTGTACAAGGGTTGTGGCCGGCGCGGGACCCGATGCGGTGGATCAAGCGCCGCGTCGGGACGCCGACCGGCGCAGAGCGCCAGGTCAGGGACTCGCCCGCGAGGTGGTGAGGGGTGAGGCCGTGGCTCGGCTTGCGCCGACGGACATCGGGACAGGTCACTCCGAGCGTTTGTACCAGAAGGCGTCCACACCGCCCTCGACAAAGGTCAGCGGATCGGCCTCGCCGCGCACGGTCCGCCCAGCCGGGACGAGCTTGCCGTCCCTGACCTCGAAACGCCAGAGGCCGTACGGCTCGTCAGCCACGACCATCTTGAGCACGTAGGTGCCATCCACCAGCAGGTCCTTGCCGTGTCGTAGGGCTCCGCTGTCACCCGGCTCAATGAGAGGCCATTCGACCCGCTCCCACTTCGGGCCGAGCCGCCACGTGACGCCCGGCCGGTTCACGGCGATGAGCTTGTTATCCTCGCTCTCGCGCATGAGGCCGATCCGGACCTCGACCTGCCTCTCAGCCTCGGCGCCCTTGTGGCGCAGCCAGGCCTTCCAGTAGAGCATGTTCTCGGGGTCCGCGTCGGGGTAGTTCAGATAGCCCCAGTCGCGCCAATCGCCATCCAGGTAGTGGCGGTCGCCGCCGCCAAACGGATCGTCGCTCGCGATCACGCTGACGGTGAACGGGAACGCCCAGAACTTCCCGCCAGCCAGGTGGAAGTCGAGTGCGTAGTCGCCCGGCTGCAACTCCACGTGTCCCGCATACCCCAGCGACTCGCCCGTGCGGAGGTCGGTCAACAGATAGTGGGTGAGGTGCCAGAAGGGCGGATCGAGATCCTGCACGTAGAAGTCGTAGCGGCACAGCTCGGCTTCTTCGTCACCCTTCTGGGTCAGGATGGCCCAGAGCTTGTTCTCCTGGTCGGGAGCGTATGGCGTCTGGCTGCCGGGCGGACGCTCGGCCGGCGGCAGGAACGTGGCATACATGCTGTCGAGCCTGA
>CBFDAZ010000452.1:0-5207 GCA_965602825.1 uncultured bacterium | reverse complement strand
CGGAATGCCGTATAACAGAACCCAGCGAGGCCTCCGTTGGCCGAAGCGCGTTAGACTGAGCAGTAGCTGTATTACCGCCTGCCCCGAAGGCGAGTGGACGAGGCATGACAGCGAACGACATCTCTGGCTTCAGTCGGACGATCGTTGATAACTGCGAACGCGTGATCGTCGGCAAGCGTGACCCGATACGCCTGGCGATGGTATCGCTGCTGTGTGAGGGTCACATCCTGATGGAGGACGTACCCGGGGTCGCCAAGACCATGCTGGCCCGGAGCCTCGCCATCTCGCTGGGGTGCAGCTTCGCTCGGGTCCAGTGCACGCCCGACGTGCTGCCGTCCGACATCACCGGCTCGTCGATATTCAACCAGAAGACCAGTGAGTTCGAGTTCCGGCCCGGGCCCGTCTTCAACCAGATCGTGCTGGCAGACGAGATCAACCGCGCCACGCCGCGGACCCAGTCGGCGCTGCTGGAGTCGATGGGTGAGCGCCAGGTGACCATTGACGGCACGACTTACCCGATGGAGCAGCCCTTCATGGTCATGGCCACGCAGAACCCCATCGAGCATGAGGGCACGTTCCCGCTGCCGGAGGCACAGCTCGACCGGTTCCTGATACGGATGTCCCTGGGTTACCCCTCGTTTCCCGACGAGAACACGATGCTGGAGCGACTGCGCCTGCAGCACCCAATCGGTTCGCTGGCCCAGGTAGCCGACGCCGACCAACTCCGGGCGACTCAGGCGGCGGTGCGGGAGGTCTTCGTCCATGAGAAGGTCCGCGAGTACATCGTGCGCATCTCCCATGCAACGCGGCGGTCGCCGGATCTGGCGATGGGTGCGAGCCCGCGCGCAACGCATGCGCTGTATCGTACGTCGCAAGCCCTGGCGGCGATTGAGGGGCGCAACTACGTGATCCCCGACGATGTGAAGTACTGCGCACTCCCCGTATTCTGCCACCGCGTGATCCTGAACCCCGAGAGCCGCCTCCGCGGTCGTACGACAGTGGAAGCCGTCGAGGCGGTATTGGAGACCATCCCGGCTCCGGTCGAGCGCGCGCCGGCGTAGCCCGGGTTATTCACGAGGAACGTCGCGGGCAATTGGCTCCGTTCGAGAGGAGCCGGTCTGGCGCGCCCGGACCCGTGGCAAGACGTGCCCAGGATCCTCATGAATCTAGCGACTGGGCGCCTCAATTCTGACTCCTGACGCCCGTGGTTCGCCTCGCCGGCCCCGATACAACTTGCCGCCTCCGGCTGCTGCAAGTTGGCATCCCCCGTGGGGGCTCGCGCCCGCGGATCCTCACGGCAACGCGATCCGTTGGTGAGAACCGTCGCGTTCGCGCCGCCGTTGGGCTGAGCCTGTGGTCCGCCAATGATGGACCTTGCGGGCGCGATTCTCGCGCCTACCATGGAGGACCCACCAATGATACCTCTCGCTAACAGCATGGCCGGACTGGACGGGGCAACGCGCCGCACATCGCGACTCGCCCCACCGCCTGGTATTGTGGGGAATTTGCATCCCGTGTAGGGGCCGTTGCGCCAGGTAGGTTAGCGCGTGTGCCCACAGCCCCCACAGCACTGCCTCGGGTGGCCTGCCCCGATGTGGTATTGGGGCAGGGGCAACTCGGGGAGGGCCTGCCATGGCCCTTGGGGAAGCCGTAGGCCGAACTATCCAAGGAGCAGACGCCCATGAGCGAGGAGATCAATGTTGGTTTCGTCGGCTACGGGCTTGGGGGCCGCGTTTTCCACACGCCGCTGGTGAATGCCGTCCCGTCGATGCGCGTTCACTCGGTGACGTCCCGCAGTGAGGAGAAGCGCCGGCTGGCCGAAGCGGACTGGGGCTGCAAGACCGTCCCCGCGGTCGAGGACCTGCTGGCGGATAGCGAGGTGGACCTGATCGTCGTCTCCACCCCCCACAGCACGCACCGAGACCTCGTGATCCAGTCGCTGGAGGCCGGGAAGCACGTCGTGGTGGACAAGGTCATGTGCGTTGGTGTTGCTGAGGCGGATGAGATGATCGCGGTGGCCGAGGCGGCCGAAAAGCTGCTGAACGTGTTCCAGAACCGCCGGTGGGATGGGGACTTCCTGACGGTGAAGCAGGTGTTGACGGAGGGCCTGCTGGGCGATCCGCTAGTCTGTGAGTCGAGCGTCGTGCGTTTCGGACGCCGCCGGTTCACCTGGCGTCAGTCGCGGGAGCAGGGCGGGGGGCCGTTCCGCGATTGGGGGGCGCACCTGATCGACCAGTTCCTGCTGCTGTTTGGGCCGGCCGAGGCGGTGTGGGCGGACTTCCTGTACACGGACGAGTTCGACGTTGAGACGGCAGCCCACTGCCACATCACGCACAAGAGCGGCGTTCGCAGCGTGTTCGAGTGCGGATTCATCAGCCGCATTCAGCGACCTCGATGGTACCTTCGGGGCGAGCTTGGGGCGCTGCAGAAGACGGGCCTTGACCCGCAGGAGCCGAGGCTGGCGGAAGGCCGGATCGTCGAGGGTATCACCCCCCGGAGCGGCGACTACGAGCCGAGGGAGCACTGGGCTCGGGTGGTGACCGAGGTGGTGGGGATCGAGACGGAGATGACGCTCCGGACGATGCCCGGCCGGTACGTGACGTACTACGAGAACATCGCCGACATCATACTGAACGGCGCCGAGCCGCTGGTGAAGCTGAGCGAAGTACGCGACGAACTGGCAGTGATTGATGCCGCCGTCGCTTCGGCCGAGAGCGGCGAAGTGGTGCGCCTGTAGCGCGGCAGTCAGTCGCGAATGGGTGAAGATGGGTCCGAGGCGAGAGGTTCTGCCTCTTCGTTCATCGCAGGGCTGTCCGCCCACTGATGGTGAAGCCACAGCCAGTTGTCGGGATGGCGGCGGAGGTTGCGCGCCAGAGTCTCCGCCAGCGCGGCGCAGATCGCGTGGACCTGGGCCTCGCGGGACGTTGCTCCGTCGTAGAGGTTCTCCAGCGGCGGTTCCACGACAGCCCGCACGCGGTCGTCAGGCCCGCGGACCGCAAGTCCGGGGAGAATCGCGCAGCCCGTGCGCATGGCGACCGCTCCCGCCCCCTCGGCGATCCAGATCGGGAGACCGAGGACACTGAACTTGGCGGCTCCTCGCCTCCTGTGGAGTTCCGGCAGGATCGCCACGCAGCCGTTCTCTCGCAGATGTGCGACGACGCCGGCCAGGTCCGTCGGCTCTATCACCTTGAAGCGCGCGGCCTCGTGCACCTGTCGAACGTACGGCATTGCGGAATAGCGTACGGGGCGGGCCACTACGGCGAGGTCGATGCCCTCGAGCGCGAGTCTGGCACCGATGAGTTCGGGGTTGCAGAAGTGATTGCTCACGATCATCACTCCGCGGCCTTCTCGCCGGGCCTCCAGGATGTGCTGGGCCCCTTCCACGACGACCAGGTCGCGCAAATCATCCTCGCTGAGCTTCGGCAGGTGGGCCAACTCGACCAGACGCTTGCACCGGTTGCGGAATGAGTTCAGCGCTATCTGCCTTCGCTCTTGGGGGCTCAGGCTGTCGTCGGAGATGACGCGGAGGTTCCTCTCGGCGTTCCTGCGGGCGGTGTGAGAGAGGTGCCAGAGGACGGTCCCGGCCGCGCTCGCGACGCGTTTGGCTGCAGGCAAGGGGAGGCGAGTCGCGATTCCGGCGAACAGGCGGGCCAAGGCCCTGCTGGTCGCCGGCTCGAAGTTGACGCCCCTGCCCGGCTGTGGTCCCGATTCCATATCGCTGCTGGTGCCACGCTTGAGTGCGGTAGAGCGACTGAGCACGGAAAGACGGACAGCGCCTTCGTCCGGTCACGCCGCGACACCTGCCTTCGCCGATCACGCTCATGCCTCGCGGCGGGCTGCAGCCACCCTACAGGCCTTCTGCTCGGGTCGCGAGGCCAATGGGGCTTTCCGTTCGTTTGGCAGGAGAGGAAGCGGTCACGAACACGCCGACCAGGTCAAGGCCGCCGTTCCTGCGTTCTTGCTGCTGGCTGACCTTTGTGCTATTCTTCCTCCCAGAAAGGGAGAGGTGGACAACGTGCATTGGGTGACGGTAACCGGGCTGCTGGCTGCGCTGGTGGTCGTGGTCTCCTGGCTGGGCGTCGAGTGGTACAGGTTCTGGCGAGGTCGCGGTGTCATTGGCGGGCGGCAACTGGCCTTGAGGACCGTGATGGCCACCCTCATCGCCGCGGTCGTGGCCATGATCTTCTGGGGGTCGTGGCATCCCTGGCAAGACCCGGCGAAGGCCCTGGTCTACTGGGCTGCTTGTCTGGCCCTGCTCCTCCTCATCATCATTCTGACACTGCGGGACTGGCGGATGATCATCCGGGAACAGCATCTGAGGCGGGCGCAGCTTTACCGTCGGATGGACGAGGAACTGAGTTCGTTGACGCGCCGCACGCGTGAGAAGGACGAGTGAATGGCCGCCGCACCCATGCGTGCAGCGTTGCGCCTGGCGAGGCGAGGGCTGGGGCGCACGGCCCCGAACCCGCCGGTCGGCGCGGTCGTGCTCAAGAACGGCGCGATCGTGGGCCGAGGTTTCCACGCCGCCGCGGGCCAGCCCCATGCGGAGGTCGAGGCCCTGCGCGAGGCTGGGGCACGGGCGGCAGGAGCCGAGCTCTACGTGACCCTGGAGCCCTGCGCCCACCACGGCCGAACGCCGCCCTGCACGAAGGCGATCGTCGAGGCCGGGATCGGGCGGGTCATCTACGCCGTGGGAGACCCTGACCCAAGGGTGGCCGGCAAGGGTGACGCGCAGCTAAGGCGAGCCGGCGTCACGACGGAGAGCGGCCTGTTGGCGGTGGCTGCAGCGGAGCTCTACGAGGGGTATTTCAAGCACCGGAGAGTCGGGCAGCCGCTCGGAGTGCTCAAGCTTGCCTGCACCCTGGACGGCAAGGTCGCGGCCCGCAGTGGCGAATCGAAGTGGATCACGGGCGAACGCGCCCGGGCGCACGTGCACCGGCTCAGAGACGTCAACGACGCGGTCGTCGTTGGGGTCGGGACCGTCCTGGTCGATGACCCCCGGCTGACGACTCGCCGACGCGGCGGGCGGGACGCGCTGCGGGTGATTGTGGACTCCCGCGCCCGCACCCCTCCGGGCGCCAACGTGGTGTCGGAGGACAGCGCCGCCGGGTGCCTGGTCGCTGCCACCAACGCCGCGCCGGGGACGCGCGTGGAGGCCCTGCGGGAGGCGGGCGCGGAGGTGGTTCGGCTGCGGGCTTGCCGCGGGC
>CBFDAZ010000451.1:0-5216 GCA_965602825.1 uncultured bacterium | reverse complement strand
GCGGCGCACCATCGCGACCACGGGGGCCAAGATCAGGCTCGACTTCCACATCAACGGGCTGCCGATGGGGTCGTCGGTCGCCTTCAGCCAGCACGAGATCGACGAGCTATTCCCGCTGGAGATCGGGGTCGCGGTGCAGGGGACGGCGCCGGTGGCGCGCGTGGAGATCATCGAGAACGGGCATGTGGTTCACACGAAGACCAAGCCCCGCGCGGCGGCCGACATGTTCTCGTATCGGTGGTTCCGTGGCGCCCGCCCGACCGACGGCGTCAAGCCGATAGGGTCGGTTAACAACGTCTGCCGCTTCATCTACGTCCGCGTCACGCAGGTGGACGGTCACATCGCCTGGTCGAGCCCGATCTGGCTCGATTTCTACTATGACGAGTGAGGCGCGCCCCGATTCACGCGCTCTTCCGCCGCCGGCCGCTACTGGGCGGCGCCTCCAGCGGCTCCCGGCCACTGCGGCCGCGGGATTTCGGCCTGGGCCAGTAGCTCCAGCGTCTCGGCGTCGAACTTGTAGATCATGTTGGCGGATACCACGAATACCGCGTTGCCCGACACCGCGATCGCCGGTGTACCCATCCCGATGCCCCGCATGCCCCTCATCATGCCCTGGAACCGACCCGCCCCGGCGCCCGGGAAGCCCTGCCCGGCTCCCGGTTGTGCGGGCTGCGCAACGGCAAACGCCACGATACCGGCGAGAACAACCACTGCAACGACCAACGCGATGGCTGCCATAGGACGTTTCGACATCCGCTCCATACCTCCCGTGGATGACGCTGGCACCCGACTGTTGGTGCACTTGACGTTCATCGCTAGAGTGACTCGTGTGAGGGGGAGGTTACACCCGTTCGCTGCACCTTCCTGCCGGAACTCGGGAGGCGGCGGTCGTTCGGGCGCGAAAACCGCTCTCCGTCCGCCTGTAACCGATCCGGAGAACCGGCCACTACCCAGGTAGGGATGAGCACCGTCCCCAACCCGACTCCGGGTGTCGCAGCCAGAGGAAATGCCGATGCGTCAAAGCACCCCCCGTCTGCTGTGTCTGGCCGCGTTGTTGTCTGCGGCTCTATCGTCGCCGTCGCTGGCCGCCGACGACTTCCCGTACCGATTCCTCGATGAGCCGATCGACGGCGAGTACAGCCTCCTGTGCCCGGTGGAGATCAGCGGTGACGGGGAGCTGCGCATCGCCTTCGATGCCCTCGATACTGATGAGTTGTCCTACGTACGCGTGGCCGGCGGCAAAGTCGCTGTCTTCCGGCGCACGGAAGATGCCGCTGTCAGGGCTGGAGGTCCGCGACTGTTCCGCGCGGAG
Organism: uncultured bacterium; assembly: GCA_965602825.1. GTDB lineage: Bacteria > Armatimonadota > Zipacnadia > Zipacnadales > VGFC01 > CBFDAZ01. Next base: position 3,904 of record CBFDAZ010000451.1, on the reverse strand, counting down.
GCTGAGCTTGAGATCACGGTTCAGCGCCGCATCGATCGGGTGCGCGTCATCGCCACGGGCGAGGTACTCATCGACCTGCCGTGGGACGCGCCACTCCAGGGGAAAGTCGGGGTCGGAGCTCACGGGAGCATCGTCGTAGGCGAACCTCTCTTGCAGCCGGTGACGGATCCCATCTTCACCGATGACTTCACCCGTGAGGAGCAGGAGATGGCGTACTGGGAGACCGTGGGCGGCGCCTTCCGGAACACGATGGTCCAGGTGGCGGGTGCTGATCCCGCGCGCAGCGCGAACCCCTTCTCCTTGCGGGTCCAGTCTGAGGGCGAAGCCCTGGCGACGACCGGCGACTGGTTTTGGGACTCCTACCATGTCTCCGCCAGCGTGAAGCCGAGGGATGTCGAGGCGATCGGGCTGTGCGCCTACATCCAGGACGACGCCAACTACCTCGCAGTGCGGTGGGAGCGCGGGGCCGACAATGAGCCCGGCGCCCGCCAGCTCCTCCTGGTACGCGAGGGTCAAGAGCACGTACTCGACCGGGCACCGGGGGGCTTCAAGCCCGAGGAGTGGTATCGCCTTGAGTTGCGCGTGATCCCCGGCCGCGTCGAGGCGCTGATCGACCGAGACCCCGCGCTTTCAGCGGATACGGCTGCCTTCGGCCAGGGCGGCATTGGGCTGTGGTCGGGAGCAGGCGAGGCGCTCTTCGACGATGCCCTTGTGCAAGCTCCCGGTGCCGGGGAAGTCGCCATGCCCCAGATCAACCCGGTCTTCGCTGCGGACGAGATCATGGCCGCCCAGCAGGTGTACCTGCCCCGGGGCTTCTGGCGTCCGGGCATCGCCGCGGGCGAGTACTGGCACTGGGGCGAGTTCTTCGACGATGCCACGGTATCGGTGCCGCTGGAGCTGCTCCGGAGCGGCGAGTTTGCCGTGCTCCTTCGCTCCCCGGGCACGGACGCCGTCACCGGGTACTGTGTCACAGCCGGGGCCGAGGACGGCCGCCTCGCTCTCAGCGTGGCACGCGGCGGCGAACCGGCAGCTAGCGTTGCTGAGCGGCTGAGAGGCGAGGATCCGCTGTTGATCGGCGTCGCCGGGGCCACGGTGACCGTCCGCCAGGGCCGACGGGTTCTGCTCTCGCATACGGATCCCGAGCCACTGGCTGGCCGCTACGTGGCGCTACTGAACGCGCCGCCCGAGGCCCCTGACCTGGTGACGGTGGTCTCGGACCACTTCCAGGATTACACCTTCAGCTCCGGCCCGACCGACTGGTTCGCCGGCAAGGGCGTCTGGGACGTCACGACGCGTTGGCACTGCGACCCGGGCTGGACGTTCCTCGGCGGGACGGGCAGCCAGAACCCCGTTCTCTGGACGAAGCACGGCTACCGGGGCGATATCGTGCTCGAGTTCTTCGCCGCGATCGGGATGGAGGAGGACTGGCGCGGCAACCCCTACGCATACGCCCATCCCAGCGACATCAACGCAACGCTGTGCGGCGATGGGCAGAGTCTTAACGCGGGATACAGCTTCGTGTTGGCGGGCTGGAAGAACTCCAGGAGCGCGATCCTGCGCAACGGCGAGATCGTCGCCGAGACACCGGATGCCATTTTCGCCAATCCCAGCACCCGTGACCAGTTTCACCGTCACTGGTTCCGAGTCCGAGCTGAGAAGCTGGGAGGCCAGATCCGCTTCTGGGTGGATGGCGAGCTGATCCTGGAGTACACCGATTCGAGCCCGCTCCCGGGCGGACGCGTTGGCCTGTGGTCCTTCCACAACGACCTCGTGGTGGCCCGGGCGCGCCTGTGGTACGCTGAAGAGCAGCAACCGGGCGGCGTCGTGCGAGTGCCCGAGATGCAGGTGGGCAGCTTGCAGCCGACTCCGCGCGACCGGAGCGCCCCCGCAGTCTTCGACGACTTCGAGACCAACTCCGGCGAGTGGTGGGTACCACCCAATGCCCCCGGAGCGCTCCTGGAGCTCGACACGAAAACGGCGGCATCCGGGCGTCAGAGCCTGAGAGTCACCAACCAGGACGAGGGCGGACCATTCACCGTCTACCCGGTGACGACGCCCTTCCGCATCTCAGACTTCCCCGTGCTCAGTTTCGACTACCGGCTGACTCCCGATGTGACGCTGAACTTCTACTTCTACACGAACGGCGAGTGGCACGCCCTGAAGCTCACGGCGGAGCAGTTCCCTGGTGACGGAGTGGTGGTCATCGGCGAGGTGGCAGACCTGCAGGTAGACGGCCGGTGGCATCACGCCGAAGTCAACCTGTTCGACCTGATGCAGCAAGCATACCCGCAGTTCAAGGTCTTTCAGGTCAAGCAGTTCGCCCTGTCGCCACCGTGGGAGTCGTACACGCGCTGCGGGATTGGCGGGAACCACCGAGGCACCCGGTACTGGATCGACAACTTCCGCCTCGGGCCGGCGGAGTGACCGCGGCCCGGCATGCGGCGTCACCCAAACGCTCGCCACGCGGCCTGCTCTATTGCACTGCACCGAAGATTCGCCGTTCGTGACGCCGGAGCTCCAGCTCCGCCCTGTGGGCCACAGGCCACGAACGGCATCGGGGCTGAAGCCCCTCGTACACCACAGCGCCGCCACGTATTGATGGTCTCAGGGCGCCGCACCGCGCCACGTGCCCCTGCCTCCCGACTCGCCGCAGACTCAACCGGCAACCCGAGATCAACGGTCCTGCCAGCCGGTCTCCGTCATCGGCGAGACTCTCGGCTTCTGGCGCCACACGAGTAGGCAAGGTGTTCGTCTGAGGAAGGGCACGGGAGTCGTGTTAACAGTACTTTTACAACCGCGAAAGGGAGAACTGGCACCCCTGTGGAAGTATGACCGGTCTCTGTAGCTCTGCAAAGGATGTCACCGACCCCGGTCGAAGAGCCCAGCTGAGGAGGAGAGGGAGCGCTCTTCGGTGGTGGCAGGCGAGCACAGGAGCCACCCCAATCTGGCCGCCCCGTTGGAGTCCCTCATGAGGGGCGTGCGCTGATTCCTCTCCCATTCCGTACTCGCCGGGCTTTGGCATCTGGAAATCTGAGGAGGAGGGCAAACATGTTCCCTGCGATTAACCGACGCTGGTTGGTGGTGGGCGTGGCGGCCGCCATTGTGCTGAGCGCAGCCTTGCCGGCCCACGCGACGTACGACAAGATGTACCGCTTCTACAACACCACGGGTGATGATAACGTCAGAGTGCGAGTCTTCACCAACGCGATGGAGGTCATAACGAACCAGTACGACGGGTTGTGGAACCCGTGGGGCGAGGGCAGCCCGAGCTACGTACTGAGCGGCGGCGTCTACACCACCCGGATCTCCTACAAGGCCCCGGACCCCTATGACTGGGCAAAGCATGTGAAGGTTGGCTGGACCACATCCGACCACGACTGTCGACTCCGCGACCTCAAGTGGGCGTACCCGGAGGGCGGAACCGACCCCATTCTCGACCCCGAGGAGCTTGGCGGGGTGGGGGGTGGGGGCGTACTGGTGGACAACGGCGACGGCACGTACACGTGGGTTATCGAGAACCACACCGGTCTGCCGATCCAGTGGCATGGGGTCCAGCTCAGCGTATCGTCCGTGCCCCTGTCGCTGGAGGACCTGGCGCAGGTTCTCGAGGTAGGGCTTGTAGCGAAGCGAGTCGAGGATATCGATGCCCTGATTGAGGTCCTGAGAGAGGCCGTGGTGGCGGCTGGCGAGGCCAAATCCATCCCGCGGGGTTGGGTGCGGAGCCTGACCCATAAGCTGGATATGGCCGTCGCGGCCAAGGAAGCCGGCCTGCAGGCGTGGGAGCCTCCCGTGATGGATGAGGAACGGGCCCTCTTTCTGTGGGGCCGAGCGGCCCAGCGCATGCACACGTTCATCGCTCAGATCAGCAGCAAGGGCAAAGGCAAGAAGAAGCGGGCGGACGGCG
>CBFDAZ010000450.1:0-5229 GCA_965602825.1 uncultured bacterium | reverse complement strand
CGCGCATTGCAGCACTGCATGGTGCTCCCCACTACTCCTTCGACTTCGGGGGCGTACACTTCGTCGGCCTCGATACGGCCTCGCCGCAGGATCCCCGGCCGTGCATCGGTCGGGAGGAACTCCTGTGGCTCGTCGAGGACCTGAAGGCCGTCGATCCGGCCACGCCGATCATCCTCTTCTACCATCATCCGCCGACGAAGGAGTACGCCAGCAAGTACGACCGCTATCGCCTCTATGATCTCCTACGCGCGCACAATGTGCTCGTTCACCTGATCGGCCATGGGCATGGCATTCGGCATATCGAGGAAGAGGGCTTCGACTTCGCGATGGGTGGCTCGACGTACGGCGACAACGCGGGCTGCGCGATTGTGGACATCCGCGGTGGTACGCTGCGGATCGCCTACCGTAAGTCGGGTGAAGCTGCAGCCAGCATCCCGGTCCTCGAGAAGCCGATTGGCGGGGCACCCGACTATCCCAAGATCGCGATCGAGCAGCCAGCGCCGGGATCGCTGCACGCTGGCCCAGTTCGCTTCGAAGGGACCATTGACGCCGACTACGAAGCGGCGCAGGTTCTGCTGGACGAGGACGAGGTGTTCCCCCTGGAGCTGAAGGATCGGCGGTTCAGCGGTCAGATCGAGGTCGGGCCCGAGGATGCGGGAGCGCACTCCTACCGTGTCTGCTTCAGATCGGGCGACGGCACTGTCGTCTGGCGGGCTGGCGACTTCCTCGCCGACACGCATCCGAAGGTACACGCTGTGTGGCGGACGATGCTCGGAGGCAGCAGTAAGAGCACGCCGGCGTTTCTCGGGGATCTCGTGCTGGTCGGTGCCAACGACGGGAAGCTCTACGCGCTGGATGCGGGTTCCGGCGAGGTGAGGTGGACGGTGCAGACAGGCGGCGATGTCCTCGGCGGGCCGTTGGTGCTGGATGGCAAGGCCTACATCGGGTCGGGCGACGGGAAGCTGCACGAAGTGACGAGTGACGGCGAGGCCATGCGGACCTACGATGCCGGAGCCCCCATCTACTCATCAACCGCCGCCACACCGGACGCGATTCTGGTCGCCACATCGGCGGGGACGGTTCACGCGGTCGGCCGCGACACCTTCACGGAGAAGTGGCGGTCCGACGCGCCCGAATACTCCGTCGAGGACACGCTGTTTGTGGCCGACGACCTCGTGTGCCTTGGCGCCTGGGATACCTTCGTCTACGCCCTCGATGCGAACACGGGCGCGCTTCGCTGGCGTTGCGCGGCCTCTGGGACGCTGGAGGGCGGAGCGAAGCGCTACTACTCTCCGGCCGACTGCGGCCCGGTCGTGTGCGGGAACCGGCTCTACATCGCGGACCGCAAATACCACCTGTCCATAGTGGACACCACTTCGGGCGAGCTTGTTGGATCGCGCCAGGGCATATCCGGGACCGGGATCAGCGAGGACGGGCAAGCAGTGTACCTGCGCGGAACGAAGACAGGGCTGACGAAGCTGGATCAGGCCGGCAGTGAGGTCTGGACGGCCGATGTGCCGCTGGGATACATCGCCGCGGCGCCTGTCGAGCGCGGTGGCGTTGTCTACTCGGTATCCACGCTGGGAACGGTGTCTGCCGTCAACACCGCCTCGGGTCAGCCACTGTGGGCGATCGACGTGCTGCCGGGGGCCTACGCCATGGCCGATCCGGCCGTTCGCAAGGGCACCGTCTATGTAGCGGGAATGGATGGGAGCGTCACCGCGCTGCGGCAGCGGTGAGCGAGGGCCCTATCCCGGCCCATTCACGACGAACGTCGCGGGGGAGCCGCTTTTCTGGAAGAGAGTGCATGTCCGGCGTCTCGCAAGTGTCGCAGGGCGCCGTTGCCGTATGAGCCCCGACAGGGGCGATAGGTGGTAGCCCACGGCGCGAGCCGTGGGAACACGCTGGTTGATTGCGGATAGCCCCGACGGGGCGACAGGAGGCAGGCCGCAACGGAACCCGCGGGCTTACACCAAGAGCCCGACACCGTCTATCAGCAAGGACGTGGCGTCGAGTAGCACGCGCGGTATCTGTGGCAATGAGGAGTACGGGACCTCACGGCCCGACCGGCAACGGACTGCGGCCCTTGCTGTTGGGGCTCGACGTCCTTCAGACCCTACTTCCCCATGGCTGCCGCCATGGGCTACCATCTACCGCCCCCTCCGGGGGCTCCGAACGGCCCGCACCTGTGACCCCCTGGAACCTTGGGTGCACGCAGGAAACCCGCCAGACACGTAGGGAAAAGTGCCGGTTCCCCGCGCCCTTCCGGTAGAGAACTCCGATTCCGCGTGGCTGCTTGCCGGGTAGCACGGTGTCGCGCGGATCGTCCCCCCAGACGCCCCGACAGGCCCCGACAAGCGGCCCGCTTGGCCCTGTGTGGCAGCCCAACCGTGAGTGTATGGCGAATGATGCCGGCTTGCGATGCGGTGGCCGCGCCAAGGCCGCTCTCATGTGCCCATTGTCCGCGACCGGTGCAGCAGGAACAGGAAGAAGGGGCAGCCGATGATCGAGGTCACGATGCCGATGGGGATCTCGATGGGGGCGGCCGCGCTCCGCGCGACTACATCGGCGAAGGCCAGCAGCACGGCACCCCCTCCGGCGGCAGCCGGGAGAAGCACGCGGTGATCGGGGCCGGTGATGAGCCGGATCAGGTGAGGCACAATCAAGCCCACGAAGCCAATCATCCCCGTGATCGCCACGCACGCCGCGGCCAGGACCGACGAGAGGACGAGCAGGATCAGCTTCGTCCGCTCCACATCCACGCCCAGGTGGTGGGCGACCTCCTCACCCATCAGCAGCACGTTGAGTTCACGGCTGAACACGTAGACGGCGACCAGCCCGACGACGACCGGCCCGAGTAGTATCCACACTGCCAACCAGCCGCGATCGGCCACGCTCCCCATCAGCCAGAAGACGACGAGGCTGGCATCCTGAGCTTTGGCCGTGATCAGCACCAGCGAGGTGAGAGCGGACGCCAGGGCCGTGATGGCCATGCCCGTCAAGAGGAGCGTTGCTGTCGGCACTCGCCCTCCCCGCCGCGAGAGGACGTACACCAGAGCCGTCGTGCCAATGGCCCCAATGAAGGCGAAGACCGTTCGCGAGGCGAGGCCGAAGAGCGACATCTCCGACCAGATGATGAAGCCCACCGTCGCTCCCAGGGCCGCCCCGGCCGACACGCCGACGACGTACGGCGCGGCCATCGGGTTCTGGAAGAAGCCCTGCATGACGACACCCGCTGCCGCGAGGGCCGCACCGGCCAGGAAGGCAAGCAGTAGCCTCGGCAGGCGGATGTTCCAGACGATCGCCTGGCCCGCGGCGGCGTCAACTAGTTCATCGGAGGTCACTGGCCCAGCGAACAGCGCCGCGAGGGCCCTGGCCGGGGACAGGCTGGAGGCGCCGGTACAGAGCGACAGCAGGACCGCAACGGCCAGGCAGAGGACTAACACCAAGGCGAGGAGTGGCCTGCGAGCTCGCATCAAGCCTCGCCCCCTCGCGGTGTGGAACGCAGCAGCGTGACGCGCGGCCGGCCTGAGGGCGTCTCATCATCGACAAGCACCGAAGCGCCGTACACGTGCTTGATGCGCTCGGGCGTGATGACGTCGCATGGGCGTCCCTCGTCAGCCACCAGACCGTCGCGCAGGAGCACGAGGCGGTCGCAGTAAAGCGAGGCCAGGTTGACGTCGTGCGAGATGCACAGCACCGTCAGGCCTTCGTCCCGGTTCAGCCGGCGCAGGAGTTCGAAGACCTCGATCTGGTGGTTGAGGTCGAGGAAGGCCGTTGGCTCGTCGAGCAGGAGTAGTTCCGGCTCCTGAGCCAGGGCCCGGGCGACGATGACGCGCTGCGCCTCGCCACCCGACAGCTCCGAGATCAGCCGATCCGCCAGGTCACGCGTGTCGGTCCGCTCTAGCGCGGCCTCGATGGCGACGCGGTCCTGGTCAGTCTCCCCGTGGAGCCGGCCGATGTGAGGGGTCCGGCCCATGCCGACGACTTCACGGACGGTGAACTCGAAGGGAGTAGAGCCGGCCTGCGGGACGACACCAACGCGCCGGGCAATCGTTCGGCGACCAAGATCCCGCAGCGGCTCGCCGAACAGGCGCACCTCGCCGGACGTTACTGGGAGCACGCCGGTCATTGCGCGCAGGAGAGTGCTCTTCCCGGAGCCGTTCGGGCCGAGCACACCCACGAACTCCCCGCTCGCGACCGCGATGTTCAGGCCGCGGAGCACTTCGCGCCCATCGTACCCACACCGGATGTCACGCGCGAGCGCTGCCGGTTGCGCGGCTGCCGGTTCAGTCACCTGCCGCCCCCGTGTCCGTGACGTCGCCCGCACGCGCCGCTGCGGCGATGGCCTCCGCCATCCGTTCAAGGCCGTCCACCAGCCGGGGACCGGGCAGCGTCAGCAGGTCATCGGGGATCGCCAGAACCGCCCCTCGCTTCACCGCCGTCGTGGCGGCCCAGGCCTCGGAGCGGCTGAACTCCTCGAGAGCGCCGGCTGGCGTCTTCTCCTCGCCGCTGATGTGGCCCGACGGGCAGAATATCACTTCCGGGTCCTTCTCGACCATCCGCTCCAGCGAATACTGCGGCCACGGGATCTTCGCGTCGGCCGCCAGGTTCTCGCCTCCGGTCAGCCGGATCATATCGTCCACATGATTGTCCGGCCCGGCTGCGTACAGCGGCTCCACCTGTACCGCGCAGAGCGTGCGCGGACGGCGAGGGAGTTCCTCCGCGGCCTCGGTCACCGCGCTGACGCGACCCCGCAGCTCCTCCACTGTCGGGACCGTCCCGGGCGAGTCCTGCATCATCTGGCCGACCCGCTCCATCAAGTCCAGCACACCCGCAACGCTGACCGGGTCATAGGCGAGAACCCTCAGGCCCGCCCGCTTCAGACCCTCGAGCGAGTTCCGTGAGGTCCCACGCATCCCGATGACAAGATCCGGCCGCAGAGACACGACCTTCTCCGTACTCAGGCCCGTGTAGCTCCCCACCTTGGGGAGTTCCTCCACCTCGGGTGGATAGGTGCAATAGGAGGTGACTCCGACCACGCGGTCGCCCGCTCCAACGGCAAACAGCATCTCAGTCATCGCGGGCGAAACCGAGACGATGCGTCTGGGGGGCTGTGTCAGCGTCACCTGGCTGCCCAGCGCGTCGGAGTAGGTTCGGGGCCAGTCAGCAGTCGGGCCCCCCCGGCCCGCGGCGGGCGGCGAAAGCAACACAGCCGCCGCCCCCCCC
>CBFDAZ010000449.1:0-5230 GCA_965602825.1 uncultured bacterium | reverse complement strand
CAGCAGAGCCAGGGCGAACGACAGGTCGCCGCCCAGGCCCTCTTCGGCGTTGTACCTTACCAGCCCGACGTGCTGGACGGCCCTCTCCTGCCGTCGGTTCAACTCCTTGAGGCCGGCTTCGAGTCGACCGATGCGGCTGCCGATGAACTCCATGTTGCCCAGGAGGTCCTGGAGCACCTCGTCAAACCGCTTGCCTGCCATGCCGCGCACCATGCGGCGGATATCCGGGGTGACAGTTCGTACTCGTTTCTGCAGGGCGATCAACCAGAGGATGGCTACCACGCCGAGGATGACAGCCAGCAGAGCCAGCCAGCCGCTGTGCGCCGATAGCGCGGCCAGGAAGCCGCTCATGTCGCCTCGTCCTCCTCGCCATAGCGGCGACGTACGGCTCGCCGATCCAGCCTTAGCTGGACCCCCTTGGCGACCTCGAGCGTTACCGTCTTCTCCTGCAGGGCCACGATCTCCCCGTGGACGCCGCCCGCTGTGACCACGCGGTCGCCCCGTGCGAGGCCCTCAATGAGCGCCTTGTGTTCGGCCGCCCGTCGCCTCTGCGGTCGGATCATGACCCAGAAGAAGAGGGCCAGGATCCCGAACCACAGGATTGCGTATACGATCAGCCGCGTGAAGTCATCCATGGATCACGGGCTCCATCTTCCGGCTGAAGCCTTTGGCCCAGGTCGGGCCGTGCGACCAAGCCTACGGGTTCACAACCACCTTCAAGGCCTTGTCCTTCTCATCACGCGCAAAGGCCATTGCCTCCGGGCAGTCGTCCAGAGAGTACCGATGGGTGATCAGACTCTTCACGTCGATGCGGCCCGAGGCGATGCCGGCAATCGAGGGAGGGTAGCAGTTCGCGTAGCGGAACAGCCCGCCCACGGTCAGCTCCTTGCCTATCATCTGGTAGACGGGGAGCTCGAAGTCGTCTACTGACGGCATCCCCACGAACTGCACCGTCCCACCGTTCCGCGTGATGTGGATGCACTGCTGGGTCGATGGGATAGCCCCCGCGCACTCGAAGGCCACGTCTACGCCGCGGCCGTTGGTGAGGTCCATGATCGCCTCGACGGCGTCCGCCTCGTTGAGGTCGATGACATCCGTGGCGCCGAGGCGCTTAGCGGCATCGAGCCGGAAGGGCACGAAGTCGGTGGCGATGATCGTCGTGGCGCCGAAGTAGGCTGCCGCCTGAAGGGCCGTCAGGCCGATCGGCCCGGCGCCAAGGACGGCCACGATGTCGCCGGGAGAGACGTTCGCTCGCATGGCCGCCCACATGCCGACCGACAGCGGCTCGCACATCGCGCCTTCCTCAATGCTCACGTTGTCGGGAAGCTTGAACACGAAGTCGGCCGGCCAGACCATGTACTCGCAGAACGCTCCATGGACCGGCGGCGCTGCCAGGAAGATCACATCCGGGCACAGGTTGTACTCGCCCCGGTGGCACCACTCGCAGCGGCGACAGGGGCGTCCCGGCTCGATGGCGACCTCATCGCCGGGAGCGAGGGTCTTGACCTCGGGACCGATCTCTTCGACCGTGCCGCCCGCCTCGTGCCCCAGGATGACCGGCTCCTTGACGACGAAGTCGCCGATCCTCCCGCGCTCGAGGAAGTGGATGTCCGAACCACACACACCGACCGCCCCGATGCGGACCAGGACGTCGTCCGGCTTCTCGATCTTCGGTTTGGGGAAGTCCTCGACACGCAGATCATGGACCTTGTGCAGCACTGCAGCCTTCATGGTCTCAGCCATCGATGGCCGCCTCCTGGTCATTGTCAACCGCACGACATGGACAGGTAGGTTTCGGCGGCAGCGCGGAGAATCCTTGGGGGCGCGATGCCGACTCCATCCCGTGCGATCCCGTCGGCACGAGCCATCCGGGCGGCGCCGTAGCCGTCCGCGCCCCAGCCGCTCGTGGGGGCGGAGCTCCAGCTCCGCCCCCGTGCGCCCCGACGCCGTTCTTTGACGAGAGGGAATGCGCCGATGATCCTCGCTGCACTGTGGCCCTTACTGCAACTCCAGACGCAAGCGCCGGAGATCGCCTGGGAGGTCGAGTACGACGGGACCGTCGCGCCCGGCGAGGCAAGCCCTCGGTGGGGCGGTCGCCCGGGAGAAAATGCGTCAGCGACGGTCGGGGATGACGGGCTTCTGGTCCGCGACGACGGGACGCGGCAGGGCAACCTGGCCTTCTTCAGTCGTGGGTGGAGTGCTGAGTCCGATTACGGCGCGCACGTGGAGGTCATCGTCAAGCCGAGCTCCTGCACCAGCCGGGCGGGAGTGTGCCTGCTCGTTGCCGATGGCGTCCACGAGGACTGCCTGACCTTCTTCCCGGACCGGGTCTCCTCGCACAAGAGCGGTCTTTCGGTGCCGATGGACACGACCGATGGGTTCCACACGTACCACGTCGCGATCGCCGGTGAGGACCTGACGCTGTGGGTTGATGGCGAACTGGGGTACGACGGAACCGGGGAGTTCGTTTCGCCTGCCCACGAGGGGCGGAACGTGGTTGGCTTCGGCTCGATATCGAGCGCGGCGGAGAGCAAGGCGGTCTGGCGGTCGGTGAAGTACGCCCTCGTCCGGCCTCCCACGACCCCCGAGATCGACGCGGAGCACATCCTGATCTACCGGAAGCCGGGGGTGTACGCCTGCTTCCCGTCGCTGATCAACTACGGCGAGGGCCGATTGGCGACGCGCTTTGGCACGCGCGTGCGGCGCTCTCACATCGACGGTACCGGCGGCGCGCTGGGCATGGTGTCCGAAGACGCCGGGCGGACGTGGCGAGAGGGGAGCTTCGACCGGCCGAACCCACAACACGTCGCGGAGGACGGCAGCCTGGTCCGGGCCTACGCGCGGGGCTGGCGGGAAGCACCGGCCGAGAAGCGGGCGGAGCTGGAGGCGCGAGGGCTCGAGGTGCGAGACGTACGCGACGGAGTCGTCGCCTATACGGAGGGCGCCTTCGCCGCCCGCTCGACCGACGGCGGCGAGACGTGGGAGACGACGCCCATCGAGGTCCCGAAGCTGGCGTTGCTGATGGGCTTCAACACGAGTTCCCACCTGAGGACATCGCGCAGTGTGCGCCTCACGGCGGTCTACGGCAAGCAGAAGCCCGACGCCAGCCGGAAAGCGTTCGTGCTGCGGTCGGCGGATGACGGCAAGTCGTGGGAGTGCCTGAACCTGGCGGGACCCTTCGAGGAGTACGGCTTCGGTGAGACGGCCCTGGGGGAGGCCGCGGACGGCACGATCGTGGTCATGATGCGCACGGAGCCCGGCGAGAACGGGTACCTGCACGTGGGCCGGTCCACCGACGACGGCCTCACCTGGAGCAAGCCAGAGGACACGGGCATCTGGGGCCATCCGGCGAACCTCGTCACGCTTCCGGACGGCCGGATGCTGTGCACGTACGGCTACCGGCGCGGTGCCATGGGCATTCGCGCATGTTTGTCCTCGGACAACGGACGAACGTGGGACGCCGGCAACACGATCATCCTCCGCAGCGATGGTGTCGGCAACGGCGGGGACCTCGGGTACCCGATCACCACGATTCTGCCTGATGGCAGGCTGCTGACGATCTACTACATCACCCTTGCCGACCAGGTGACGAGCATTGCCTGCACGCGGTGGTCGCTGCCGGAGTGAACGAAGACCAGGTGAGAAGGGGACGGGGGTGTTAACGACCCAGCCCGAACGTGGGGGAGGGCCGACAGGATTAGCAGGATGCAGCAGGATGACGGCGACTCACCGCCGTCTCAACAGCCCCGGCCCCTTTCCCCAGCGCAGGGCCAACGGGAGGATTCCGGCGGGGCTGCGGGAACCGTGCCGCATCCCAACATGCGACACTCGGTAAGGGGGTACTCCCTTGATCAAGGTCGGACTCGTCGATTGCGATACGTCTCACGTCGTTCAGTTCAGCATGCGCCTCAACCATGTGGACATCGCGGAGGACCAGTGGGTCGATGGCGCGCAGGTCGTCTGCGCGTACCGGGGGACCTCGGAGATCACCCCGGAGGAGACCACCGACGAGTACGTCGAGAAGCTGAAGGGCTTCGGGATCGAGATGGTGGACGCGCCGGAGGACATGATCGGGAAGGTCGATGCCGTCTGCGTTGAGTCGCAGAGCGGATACGCGCATCTGGAGCGCGTGACGCCCTTCCTGAAGGCGGGAATCCCGTGTTTTGTTGACAAGCCCTTCGCGTGCACGGTGGAGGACGCGCGGGCCATGGCCGACCTTGCCAAGGCCAACAGCGCCGCCCTATTCTCCTCGTCTTCGCTGCGGTACGCGCTGGAGGTCGTTGACGTTCTCCAGGACGAGGCGATTGGCCCGGTGGCGGGGGCCCATACGTACAGCCCGGCGTCGATCCACGACAAGAACCCGGGTCTCTTCCACTACGGCATCCACGCCGTCGAGCCCCTGTTCGCCCTGATGGGCCGCGGCTGCAAGTCGGTGAACTGCACCTTCACGGACGATGGCGAGGTCACCAGCGGCGTGTGGGAGGACGGCCGGATTGGCACGCTCCGGGGCACGCGCAAGGGCGCGCACGCCTACGGGTTCACCGTGTGGGGCGAGAAGGGTGTGAAGAGCTGCCCGATCGACGCGGCCTACATCTACCGCGAGCTGCTGAAGCAGATCGTCAAGACCTTCGAGACGAACGAGGCGCCTCTGGCTATCGAGGAGACCGTCGAGATCGTCAGCTTCATCGTGGCCGCGATGGAATCGGCGGCGAACGGCGGCGCCCCCACCAACCTGAGTTAGGGTCCGGCCCGGATTCTGAGGCGCGGAGAAGGTTATCTGGTCGCAAACCGGGAATAATGAGGATACAGTCTCGTTGACGGCGCGTGGTAAGGTCACCGCGTCGCACGTGGCGTCGGTGCGTGCGTACCAATTCTCTGTTGCTAGTGGTCCAGGAGGGAGCGACCAATGAGACGAAAGCACCAGGGCTTCACATTGATCGAGCTCCTCGTCGTGATCGCCATCATCGCCATCCTGGCGGCAATCCTCTTCCCGGTGTTCGCGAGGGCCCGTGAGAAGGCCCGGTCAGCGTCCTGTCTGAGTAACACGAAGCAGATTGGGCTGGCCGCAGAGATGTACACGACCGACTACGACGAGTGCTACCCGATAAGCATCTACCCGAGCAGCGTCGGCATCATCATCTTCTATCATGAGATGATGCCGTACATGAAGAACGAGCAGATCCTGCAGTGTCCCTCGGAGAAGCTGCGCATCCGCTGGGCGGAACTGAAC
>CBFDAZ010000448.1:0-5232 GCA_965602825.1 uncultured bacterium | reverse complement strand
CGGTCAAGGCGGTCTTGAATCAGCTTGGCCTGCCAGCGGGTCGCGAACTCCTGCACGCAAGTCGGCCGGGCCCCAAATGCGCCTGAAGCGAGAGCGGATATGCCAAGAGCGTCGCGCCACCGTAGCCCCTGACGAGCAACCACGTGGCACCCAACATCGCCCAGCCGTTCGCCATGGCGAGCATGAAGAAGGCCTGACTGTTTCTGACATCCGGCGGCGGCGGACTGGGGAAGACCACCAGGGACGCTACGGGCGCCGCACTTGCCGCCAGCAGAAGCACGCCGTCGCGCACCAACCTGCCACTCTGGGGGAAGTCAGCCAGACGCCATGCCAGCCGCCACGAAGCCACGGTGAGGGCGCACATGGCTGCCCATATCGCGATGCCTACCACTGGGATCGGCAGCCCCAGTATCGTGGCAGCCAACGCCAAGAGAGGCACAAACAGGATCCACGGCACCAGGTATTGGTCGGTGCTTGCCATGATGAAGTGCGCTCCCACTGGCGCTCGTCCGACGTCTGGCGCCCGCTACGGGCCAAGTCGCGCCAGTCTGAGGAGGAGGTACACAAGGGGGACGACAGGCAACGCACCGATGGTCACGATGAAGGCGATCGCGGAGCCCTTGCTGCTCCATCGCTCCCACTCCGCTGCGTATTCCTGGATTGCCGTTCCCCTCTTCTCCTCGGGCGCCTTGTGCCAGACCGCCCAGGCCATCGTAGCGGGCGCACCCAGCTTGCGGGTCATCGCGACGAGCGCATAGATGCCGGCGAGCCACATCCCAATCAGGATTGTCGTTTCCAACGGATTGAGGCCCTCCGCCTGCCACTCGGGTCTGAAATCCCACGCTAGCAGCAGGCCGATCACCAGAGACACAGCGCAGAGCGCATGTATGCCGCCCCGCAGAAGCTTGCGTTTCTCCGGGAAAGCGGGCAGGCGCAAGATGGTCCGGCGGGACGTCAGCACGGAGCCGACGAACAGCAGCCAGATCGCGCCTCCGGTTACGAGATGCAAATGCGGATCGGTCATCTCCCTATCGCCTCCTCAGATCCGCCATCGCCCGCGCGGCGCGCCTCGTCGTCGCCTACTGGGCAACAGGCTCCTCAACGGTCGCCACAAGGTCACCCTTGTTCTCCTGGCCGATGCGGCCCTCAACCTCCTTGCCGCCATCGTCCGTCCTGTCTGGACCCACGCTGTAGATCACGAACTGACCGTCCTTCATCGTGGCGCGCAGTGGTTTTCCGCTGAACGGATCGGTGGGCACTTCGGCCAGGTAGTCCGGGACAAGGCCGTCGAGGGTGTCTGGCCGCTGGCCCCTATCCTGCCAATAGGCGTGAGCAGCAAGGTGGACCATGGCGAGCCGCGAGAGCGCCTGCGCTCGGGCGATGTGCATCCGGCACGAGCCCAGCATGGAACGCATGGAGCATCCGAACCAGAACTCCGCCAAGGCGTCGTCCACGTCAACTGGCACTTCGGGCGTCCAGTAGGGCTCCGCCGCATACCGGAGCGCCCCCTCGATGAGTTCGTCCATCGCGCGCCATGAAGTGGCCAAGTCGTCCATGCTCCCCGGCGGCAGCTCCGACTCCCTTTCCATCTCCGCCAGGTCTACTTCGGCCTCGACGATCAAGTCGATGAATGTGCGCCTTGAGAAGGCGGCTTCCCCCTCCACGACCTCTGTGAAGGCCACGCGCTCCTGCTCCGCCTCCTCCAGCCACCTGATGGCGGCCCGACAGTCAGAGACGCTCATGTGGGGGATGGTCTGCTCCAGGTTGCTCAACCCGATGGCCTCGCAGGCCACACCGACGAGCACGGCGATGATCATCCGCTGCGTCGCCATGTCATGGCCCAGGCGCAACGTGTCGATCGCGTCGCGTGCGGCCCCAAGGTGGCGGCCATCCGCGCGGTCCACGCGGGCCTTGTGGATGGCAAGCAGCCGCGCCGCGGACCGGAACTGGGCTCCGAGCGGCAAATCGATATCGAGGAAGCCCTGCGGCGCGGGCACCCGGCACTCGCCGTCCAGGGCCTTTCGCAGCAGCTTCACTGTCTGTCGGTGCCCCTCCACGTATGCACGCGACTCCTTAATGGTCGGCTCGCCATCCACCCAAGCCGGGCCTGGTCGTGCCGCAGACCGCTCGAAGGCCTGCCGATAGGTGTCGAGCGCGTTGGGGTCCGGCATCGTCACTTCGGGTGGCTGCCAGCCCTCCCAGGGCTGAGCCGCCTGCGGTGGTTGTGGCGGATGGGTCTCCTGGGCGTGTGTGCAGCCCACCAGCCCCGCACAAAACAGCAGCATAGCTGTGAGTTGTCGCATTCTCTGCGTCCTCCTCTCAGGTCAATCGGTAGCCGCGACCTTCACGACCATGTCGCCCTTGCTCCGATGGCCCACGCAGAACCCCTTGTGTTTGCCGCCGTCATCCAGGCCGTCCGGGCCGATGCTGTAGATGATGAGCGTTCCCTCTGCGGTTTTCGTGCGGAGCGCGCCGGGGTCGAAGGGGTCGGTGGGCACTTCGGGCAGATACCGCGGCACAAGGTCACCAAGATCAGAAGGGAGATGCCCCTCCTCAAGAAGATACAGCCGTGCCGCTAGCTGCGCTTTGGCCACCGCGAAGGCAGCCCGGGAGCTGGCCTCGCGCGCCCACATGCGCTTCCACGGGTAGGTGAGCGTTCGGGCAGGGATGTTCTCGGGCAGTTTGACCTCCGCGCGCTCGTAGTACGGCTGCTCGGCAACAAGGCGGAGCTCGCCGAAGAACTGATCCAGCTCCGCCCAGGCGCGGAAGAGGTCCATCGGGCCCTCCGGCTTGCGGTCCGGTGGGTTCTGGTCCTCGAACCACAGCTCGAGGGCGTACTGAAGCTTCCTGGGATCGGCAATGATTTCCTTGAAGGCTGTCCTCGTCCACACCTCGTGGCCGTCCACGATCTCCGCCAGCGGAACGCGGTCGGCCTCCAGACGCTCCAGCCTCTCGAGTGCCTCGCGGCAGTCGGTCGCACTGAGGCCGGGTACGGCCTCCTGCAGCGCCCGCACGCCGCGGCCGGTAGCCATCCTGTGTGAGAGGAGCGCGAAGTCGATCCGCGCGGTCAGCAGGTCATTGCCCATCTCCATGCAGTCCAGTGCGCTCGCAGCCGCGGCCGCGGGCTTCCCGTCCTCCACATGGACGTGCGCCTCCATGCCGAACACGCTGGCCATCTCGTAAGACCTCGTCAGGACGCGGTGCGTAGGTCCGATGGTGTCTACGCCCTCCGGCGGAGGCAGCCTGCACTCAAGGGGGAAGGCCTCGCGCACCATTCGCAAGACATCCGCGTATAGCTCGAGCCTCTCGCGGGCCGAGAGGTCCTCTGGCCCGGTATCCCACCAGTGTTCGGGCGGGACGTAGGGCTGCGAGAAGGGGTCGGCGTTGGGGTCGGGGGGTTCTCGGTACTTCTCGTCAGTCTCTTCCTTGAGCTCGAAGGCCTTCAGGTACAGGTCGTGGGCGTTTGGGTCTGGCAGGACGACCGGAGGAGGGCGCCAGTTGCGCCACGGCGTTTGCGCTTGACGGGTCAAGTGCCGGCACCCCAAGACGCCAATTGCGCAGCAGAGAAGGGCCGTCGCCTTCAGCCTCATGGTTCGCCACCTCAGGCTCTGACGAGCATTGTGGTTAGGTCGGATCTGTCCACGCAAGGAACTTGCCGAATCTGACTGATCTGCACGCCGCCGGGCCTCAGTCTGCAGCCAACTCCCGCGGAACGAGCATGTCCTCGGCGTGGGCGCCGAGGTAGTTGGGGCAATTGTAGAACCAGAGCTGGGTGCGGCTCAGGTTCTTGAGGCACCACACCTGCCCGTCGCGCCCCTCGGGTACGGGCAGCACGATGACTTCGCCGGGCTGTCTATCGACCTCCCCCACCGTCTCGCCCGCGCCGTCAATCACCGTGTGGGCGCTGCCCTCGACGTAGTACGCGCTCTCTCGGGCGCCCTTGGGCACGTGGAAGTAGACCGCTCCCAGATTGCCCAGGCTGTAAGCCCGGTTGCCCTTCTCAAGCGCCCACACGTACGGCTTGCCCGGCTCGTACTCAATCTGCCAGCCGGCACCGAAGTCGTCGATGCTGAAGTGATATGTGCCGGCGGCAGGGACCTGAACGGTGACCGGATGCCACTCGCCGTCAAGCGGCAGTTGGCCTGACGCAATCTCGCCGCCATCGCCGTCCGCGACCCGCCATTCCGTGGGCCGCCGGTCGCGATAGTGGGCGATGTAGCCCGTGAACAGGCGGAACTCAAGCGGCTCGCCCGTCAAGCTCTGCATGATGAACGCCTCGCCATTTTGGAAACAGAGGCGCGCTGCCCCGCCGTCGGGCGCGGGCTCGAAGTCGCCGTAGACGAGGTCGCCCGAAAACTCCCGCTCCTCGAA
Organism: uncultured bacterium; assembly: GCA_965602825.1. Classification (GTDB taxonomy): domain Bacteria; phylum Armatimonadota; class Zipacnadia; order Zipacnadales; family VGFC01; genus CBFDAZ01. The sequence continues at coordinate 861 of CBFDAZ010000448.1, read as the reverse complement.
CTCCTGGGGTTCGAACCTGGCCAGACCTTCCTGGAAGAGCGCCTCGACCTCTTCGTGGCTGCAGTCGTCTCCGGTGTACCACGCCGTCTCCGCACGCATCTTCTGGTAGTCCCACGCCTCAGGCTGCTCCGTGTCTCGCAGGTAGTACGTGGCGTAGCGGCCCCGCACCGCCGGGCTGTTGATGATGTACCGGTGTCGGGTGCGGTAGGCGAAGTTGAGCAGCGGGAACAGCGCCGTCAGGCGTGGCTCGCCCTTGGCGCTCGTCTCCAGGTCGCGCATCAGACGGACGTAGTAGAGATAGAGCTTCACATCGTCCAGGCGCGCCAGGATATCGGGGCGGTCAGCGGCGAGTCTCGACGCTTCCGCCACATCCTGATGAGCCAGGCCGAGGAGATGGTCGCTCAGCAGCGGCTTCGCGCCCGTGTCGAAACGCTCGTAGTAACGCCTCATCGCGTCTGCAGCGGGCCCGAAGGCCTTGTCGTAGAAGTCGGTACAGATGGCCTCCACGTCGGCCTCGGGATCCCACATCAGCCTCGAGGCGACCAGGTAGCCCAGCCCGTTGATCCCGTAGTTCGATCCGGACTCACAGCTCATCGTGGTCGCGCCGTGGTCGATGTAGTAGGGAATCCGCTCCTGGAGGTACGCCAGGTCCGCCCCGCGCGGCCGGCCCGGCATGTCGCGCCACCAGGCCCAGACGTTCAGGTACTCGTAGATGCCCAGTTGGTCCACGTGCTTGGCCCACTCCTCGATCAGCTCCAGGAATGAGTAGCGCCCACGCGTGAAGCCCGCCGTGATCTGGACGTAGACGTTCGGCTCCATCCGGAAGCTCGCGGGCTCCGAGTGCAGGTGATAGGCGTAGGT
>CBFDAZ010000447.1:0-5246 GCA_965602825.1 uncultured bacterium | reverse complement strand
GCGAGGGCGATCCCACTGGGAGCCGTGTCCCCCTCCGCCACTCCACCCTCGTGGTCGTAGTTGGTCGCCAGGTAGTAGATCCATATCCTGCCATCGCGAACTATCAGACCGCTGGCGTTGGCGAGCGCCATTCCGGCGTCGCAGCTTCCCGGCGGCCCGTTGGGGATGAACGGAATGCGTTCGCGGTAGCGCTGCCATGTGAGCCCATCGCGGCTCGTGCATAGCTCGGTGTCGATGCGTTCGGTTGCCACCTCGAAGTTCGTCACGTACCCGATCCGTAAGCCCTGGTACATGAACGCCACGTGCGAGTAGAGCTCGGTGGTGGGCGGGTCCCGATCGTCCGGCACGAGGGCCCATTGCGGCTCCGACCAGTTGACGAAGTCGTCGCTGAGGGCGAGCAGCCGCGCGCGCTTCTTCGTCTCCTTCCCCTGCTCGTTGTACACGTAGCGCCGCTTGAGCAAGGCCACGTACCGGTTCAGGCCGGTGTCGCAGTACAGGCTCACAACGTCCCCGGTATCGTGGGGCTTTGGGCTGTTGATCGGTCCGCTCCAGTGGATGCCGTCCGGGGAGACCATCGCGGCAAAGCGACGGTTGCCGTTGTAGGTGAGCAGCTTGTAGCGGCGGGCCGGGTCCCACTCGGTTCGGTCCCTGATGACCGCGAAGCCGTCAAGATAGAACTGCTTGCTGCCAAGGACGATGTTGTTCGCCGTTGAGCCCTGGTGCGGCATCGCGTTGAGGACCGGCTTCTCCCACTGGATGCCGTCTTTTGATGTCGCGTAGCAGGCGTAACACGTGTCGTCTATCGCCCGGTACCACATCGTGAAGGTGTTTTCAGCTTCGTCGAACATCACCGTGCCGTAGATCGCGACACCCTTGCTCTCCCACGGGTGCTCCGCACGAAGCACCGGGTTGCCACCGTACTTGGTCGGCTGATGGAGCGTCAGATCGACGTTGGCGCGCTCAGCGATCACATGGTCATCGACGAACAACTGGCGGTAGTGCCCCACGGGAATCGCCTCCTGCGCCGGGGTCGTGGCGGCCAGCCAGCAGGCACAGCCGATAGCTGCTGCCCGTGTCGACGGTCTCATGCGGAATCACCTCGAGCGCCCGCTCAAAGCCGCTACTCGTAGAACCAGGAGGCGGGCATGCTCCTGAGCTGCAGAGACAGCCCGCCCGCGTAGTTGAAGTACGTGAGCAGGGCGACGTCGTCCACCCAGGTCACGGCGGGATAGGCCCATTGGTCGCCCGGCTTGTCCTCGATGTTCTTGAGGTGCTCCCAGGTTTCGCCCTCGTCGCGCGAGATGGCAGCCGTGAAGGGGTTGCGGACCTTTGCGCCGGGGTTGTGGTTCCAGATAGCAAGTAGATCGCCGGTCGTGGGTATGCGGCTAATGGACACGGGAGCGGCGGTCCCCACCAGGGGCGTCGGCTCCGGCTCGGTCCATGTCTCTCCGCCATCGCTGGAGATGCTCCTGTACTGGCCGCCAAGCTGCGTGCGCATCAGCATCATGACCCGGCCGTCGCGCAGCTCAATACAGGCCGGCTCCCAGCAGCCTCCCCCGGCGGGCTTCACCCGCTGGCTGTCGCGCCATGTCTCCCCGTCGTCGTCCGACAGGCAGCAGTAGCTGTCGCCGCCCTCCCAGGCTTCCAGCAGTATCCTGCCCGAGCTAAGCCGGATACAGCGCCCATTCGTCAGCCCGGTGTACTTGCCGTCCGGGCTGAGTTGCCTGGCCGGGCCGAAGGTCTCGCCTTCGTCGCCGGAGGTGCGCATCATGATACGGCAGTCGGTGGACTCGGTGTTCTTCTGGCAGTGGAACAGCGCGATGTCGCCGCTCGTGAGCCGCAGGAAGTTGACCTCCATGACGTTGCAGCCCCCGTCATTCTCCACGAGGGTGTGCTTGTCGCCCCAAGTCTTCCCGCCGTCGGCGGAGACCTTCCCAACCAGCCTCGCCGGAGCGTGGTCCGCGCCTCCGCCCGCATAGAATTCGGTCCAGCCCAAGAGCAGGCGTCCATCCTTGAGCGGAACGATGGCGGCCTCGCTGTTCCGCGGGTTCTCCGGCGTTGCCGGCGCGACGACGAGGTGGAACATGGCGGTCTCGTTCACTTGGGTCATCCCCCTGGGTGACAGCAACAGTGCGGTTAGCTGGACGGCCGAAGCGAGAAGCGGCAGACGACCGCGACGACACATGTTCTCAGTCTCCCCGGAGCCATGCACTGCGGGCATGCGCACCTCAGCAGTCGCTTGAGATGGCCAGACGCGAAGGCTGCTCGCCAGCCAGGTCGCTTTCGGCCGGGCTTCAGCCGACACCTTCCGGTGGCAAGACGGCGTCCGGCACCATCAGCCAGTTACACCGATCACAAAAGCACCCTGTGGCTGGCATCGTGGTCGCGCTGCGTGTCTTCCGGGGCATGGGAGGAACCCGGACCTGAGAGGTCGAATGATCGAACCAACGTTCGTACTACTGTGTGAGGGAGGTCGCCAGGATGGCATGTGAGGGAGCAGAGCACGCCAAGATGCTGACATACAAGGAGCACGAGCAGTTGCTGCGAGACCTCAAGTACATCCCCGACGACAGGCTTGACTGGGCGCCGGTCGGCGACGCCAAGACGGCCCGGAAGATCCTCGTTGAGTGCGCGGGCGCGTACCGCTGGCTGGCGGCCAAGATACGGGGCGACGACAAGGCGGACGAGGAGTGGGGCAAGGTCTTCGCAATGGAGCCATCCACGCGGGAGGAGACAGCGAAGCTGCTGGAGGACTGCTGGGAGGATCTGGTGGCTGTGCTCGACAGCGTCGATGAGTCCGAGCTGGCCGAGAAGCGACAGGTCTTCTGGGGCGAGGCGGCCGTCGGCCAACTGCTCCACTTCTGTGAGTGGCACAATACCTACCATTCCGGGCAGCTGAACTACATCCAGACGATGCTTGGCGACACCGAGATGCACATGCAGTAGCCGTGTCGCCCACGCATGCCAGCACACGGCCCATGGTGGCTCTGCCAGCGGCCACCCGCCCGGCATGCCCGCTAACGTGCAATCCAGGCGGCCTGACGCGCGAAGCTCCGGTCGGCGCTCGATGGCCCGGCATTCCAGCCGTTCGGCGCCTCCGTGACGACCGTCTCGCACTTCGTGACGGCGCTGTTGAGCAGAGCGATGTTCCGGCCGCCGATGACATGGATCAGCGAGGGCACGGTCTCCGTCCAGTTCCCGGCGATCGTCTGGAAGATGGCAGTGTCCTCGGAGTGCTCAATGGGGATGTAGTGAGGTGACGTCTCGAACTGGAAACCGAGAGCCGTGAGGTGCGATCCAACTCACTTCGGTCGCTCGCCCGACCGGCTTCGGCTCGGGCAAGCGCGCCACGATCCAGTGACGGTGAAGCCTGAAGGCCGAGTGCCACCACTTGCCCTCCAACGGCGCCCCAAGCGTGCCGGCCGTCCTTTGTCTGCGGGACAAAGTAGTTCCTCCTGGCCCGGGCGGTGTGGCGCGTGCCGCCCAGACCCGCCGTAGTGCAGGAGGGCCTGGATTGCAGCAGGAATCCTCGTCATACGTGTCGAATCAGTGCAGTGCGCAGGCGAACTGCGCCGATTGATCGGCAACCGGATGAAGGCTGTCCGGCCCGATGGCGAGCATGGTCAAGGGGGACTGACAATGGGACGGTTGCTAGCGGTGTTTGCACTAGTCGGTATGGCTTGCGTTGCTCCCTCGTCGGTGAACGCGGCGGACTACGAGTCAGTCATTCTGGACTTCGAAGACCTGTGGGACGGCGGAACGGAGCACGGTACGGTACCCGACCCTTACGCCAATCTGTACTGGCCACATACGGCGTGGTTGACCAAAGACTCCCAACCGAACACGGGATACTACTACACCATCGAGGGGGATGTCGGGATCTACTCGTGGTCCACGATGGTGATGCGCAGCCTGAAGGGGCCTTTCTCCCTCCTGACCGCCCGCCTGGGAGCGGCCTTCATGGACGGAATGCTCGTCCATGTCGAGGCGTATCGCGACCACCAGCGCATATACGATTTCTGGATGACCGTGAGCGCCTATGGGGGCAACCACACGCTCAACATCTGCAATGTGGATGTAGTCCGCTTCAACCCTTACATCGGTTCCGGGACGCCCGCGTTCCCTCCAGAAGAGGGGCGGGCAATTGTGGCGGACAACATGGAGATCGTCTACGGCGAGATCCCCGCTCCGGTGGCGGACGCCGGCCCCGATCAGACCGTCGAGCAGACATCTGCGACGGGGGCGGAGGTCGCGTTGGACGGCAGCGGCTCCGACCCGTGCGTCAGTTACGTGTGGTCCCTCAATGGCACACAGCTCGCCACGGGCGAAATCGTCACCGTGACTCTCCCACCAGGGGGCAGCTCGGTGCAGCTAACGGTGACTGATGAGCTCGGGCTCCAGGGGACGGACGAATGTGTGGTGACCGTGCAGGATACCACGCCACCCGACGGGCTGCTCACGATACTGCAGGAGCAACTCGTCCCCCCACGCGGCAAGAACAAGCTCGTGCTGGCCGCGGTGGTCTCAGAGGTGAGCGACGCTTGCGACCCCCAGCCAACCGTTACGTTACACGTGGCCTCCGATGAGCCGCTCGACGATCCCGCGGGCCCTGCGAAGCACCCGGACTACCTCATCATAGAAACCGAAGGCGCGTGGGAGATCTGGCTGCGGGCGGAAAGCGACGACCGCACGCCCCGCGAGTATTACGTCTCGGCCACCTTGGCGGACAACGTTGGGAACACGGCCCTGCTCGGCCCCGAGACTATCACTGTGGCCCGCGGGAAGCCCGGCAAGGGTCCGAAGCCGAAGCGTTAACGCTCGAGCGTGCTTCGGTCCACACGCTGGGGCAGCGGGTTGCCCTATCTGGCGATCCACACCGGCCATTGCGCGAAGCTCCGGTCGGCGCTTGACGGGCCGGCATGCCAGCCGCTCGGCTCCTCGGTAATCACCGTCTCGCACTTCGTAACAGCACTGTTGAACAGCGCGATGTCGCGGCCTCCGGCAACGTGGATGAGCGAGCGGACGGGCTCGGTCCAGTTGCCCGCAATTGTCTGGAAGAGAGTGATGTCTTCGCAATCCTCAATGCGGACGTAGTACGGCGAGGTCTCGAACTGGAACCCGAGGGCCGTCAAGTGCTTTGCGCCGCGCAGCAGGACGGCCGTCCCCCGGTAGTGCTCCTGCTGGACGGCATAGAGCCACTTGCGGCCGGTGGAAGTGATCTCCAGCCCATCGCCCGACTTGCCCGG